>NZ_WWIA01000136.1 GCF_009870065.1 Streptomyces sp. SID5785
GCCGGCCGCGTCCCGCACGCCCTCCAGAAAACCCCGGACCGTGGCCCGCTCCCGCTCGTCGTACGTCGCCCAGAGGGCGAGCGTCCGCGCGATCAGCGGTCCGAAGTGCTCCTCGCCGAGCGCGATCGCCCGTGCGTCCAGGACGACGGTCACCTTGCGGCGGTCGCGCGCGTCGCGCTCCCGGCGGGCGAGCCCGGCCCGCTCCAGGCGGTCGACCAGAGCCGTGGTTCCCGCCGAGTTCAGTCCCAGATCCGAGCCCAGCGCGCCGGCCGTGGTCTCGCGGCCCGCACGGGCCGCGTCCATGAGGGCGACGAGAGCCCGCACGTCCGTCGGGTGCATTCCGTTGTCCCGGGCGAACCGGGCGCTGTGCAGCGCCAGTTCGACCGTCACCGAGCGCAGCAGATGCACGATCTCCCGCTCGGGCTCCACAGGGCTCGGACCGGACACGGAGGCCTCCTCGGGCTATCATCTCGCTCAGGAACTATCTCGCTCAACGAGATACTAAGGGGTCGCACCGTTCATGAACCCGCGCATCGTGAACCCACGCCGCACGAAGCCACGCACCGCTGCCCGCCCCGCCGCGTCAGGTGCCCACGACGCCGATACGTTCGACGCCGCCTACGCGCGCGTGCTGGCCGACTGGCCGCACTCCCGCACCGCGACCACCGTCGCCACCCCCTTCGGAGCCACGCACGTGAACACGTGCGGCCCGGCCGACGGTGCCCCCGTCGTCCTGCTGCCCGGCGGTGGAGGAGCGACGTCCGCGTCCTGGGCCGCGCAGGCCGTCACGCTCTCCCGGACGCACCGGGTGCACGCCGTCGACCTCGTCGGCTTCCCGGGCCGCAGCGTGCCCGCCGCCGACCGGCCGGTCCGGACGCTCGACGACCTGCTGGCGTGGCTGACCGCCGTCCTCGACGGGCTCGGCCTCGGGGCCGGTCCGGACCATCGGCCCGTGGACCTGATCGGGCACTCCTACGGCGCCTGGATCGCCCTGCACCACACCCTGCGCACGCCCTCGGGCGTCCGTCGCCTGGTCCTGCTCGACCCGACCCGGTGCTTCGCCGGATTCCGTCCGGAGTACCTGTTGCACGCCGCGCCCCTGCTCGTGCGCCCGACGCGACGGCGGGTGCGCGCCTTCCTGGAGTGGGAGACCGGCGGTGCGATCGGGCGCGACCCCGACTGCCTCGCCCTCGAGCAGGCCGCGGCCCGTTTCCCTGCCGCGCGCCCGGCGTCCGGCCCGCGCCCGGCCGCCGACGCGTTGCGCGCGCTCGACGTGCCGACCCTGCTCCTGCTGGGCGGCGCCTCGCGCACGCACGACGCGGAGCGCGTCGCCGCCCGCGCCCGCGCCGTGATGCCCCACGTGACGGCCCACGTGCTGCCCGGCACCCCGCACCACGCGATGCCCCGTCTGCTGCCCGCCGGGGCGCAGCAGCTGATGGCCGACTTCCTGATCCCCGGCACGCCCTGACGCGCGGGGCGCGCGATGAAAGAGTGGCCCGCGGGCGATGAGTTCTGCACCGGGGCCCGGTCGAAAGGAGCGACAGGAGCAGGACGGCGCCGCACGGCACCACGACATCCCGAGAAGAACGAGGACATTCTCATGCGCACGCTCATCAGCACCGCCTTCGTCTCCCTCGACGGCGTCGTCGACTCGCCGGGCGGCGAGCTCGGCTACCGCAACGCCGGATGGACCTTCAAGGACGTCGAGTTCGTCCCCGAGGCCTTCGAGATCAAGGGGCGGGAGCAGAAGGAGGCGTCCGCGATGCTGTTCGGCCGCGTCAGCTACGAGGCGTTCAGCCCGGTGTGGCCCGGCATGGAGGAGTTCGCCGACTACAAGCCGCTGCCCAAGTACGTCGTCTCCGGCTCGCTCACCGCCGACGCCCTGGTGTCCGGCTGGGGCGACACGACGATCCTGCGCTCCCTCGACGAGGTGGCCGCCCTGAAGGAGTCGGACGGCGGGCCGATCATCATGCACGGCAGTGCGGCGCTGAACCGCGCCCTGTCGGACGCGGGCCTGATCGACCGTTACCACCTGCTGGTCTTCCCGGTCCTGCTCGGCGCGGGCAAGCGGCTCTTCAGCGACACGGACAAGGACGCCCAGCGTCTGGAGCTGGTCGAGCACGAGGCGTATGCGAACGGTGTGCAGAAGAACGTGTTCGACGTCGTGCACCGCCCCTGACCGGCGGGGTCAGTCGAAGTCCAGCGTGCCGGTGCGCTCCCGCTTGAGCTCGTGGAAGTGCGGGTGGCGCGCCAGGACGCGTACCGCGTCGAAGAGTTCGGCGGCCTGTGCGCCGCGGGGGATCGCGTCGAGCACGGGCCCGAAGAACGGGGTGCCGTCCAGGTGCAGGGTCGGCGTGCCCACGAACGCGCCCGTCGCCGGGTCCGTCCCGGCGTCGTGGCTGCGGCGCAGCGCATCGTCGTACGTGTCCGTGTGCGCGGCCCCGGCGAACTCGTCGGGCAGGCCCAGCTCGGTCAGCACCTCTTCGGTCACGCGGTCGAAGTCCTCCGTGCGGTCCCGGTGGATGCGGGTGCCGTAGGCGGTGTACAGGTCGCGCAGGATCGTGTCGCCGTGCTGCCCGGCCGCCGCGACGGCGACCCGAACCGGGCCGAGGGAGCGGTTCACGAGGTCCCGGTACCAGGCGGGCAGGTCGTTGCCCTCGTTGTGCAGGTACAGGCTCATCACGTGGAAGCGGACGTCGAGGTCGCGCAACGGCTCCACCTCCAGGATCCAGCGGGAGGTGATCCAGGCGAACGGGCAGGCGGGGTCGAACCAGAAGTCCACTCGGGTGCGGTCGGTGCGCGGGGCGGTCTGTGTCGTCATGCCCCCACCTTCGCAGCCGGGTGGCCCTGGCATCTGGGCCACTCCGGCGCGGGTTCACCGGTCCAATCCGGCGGTCGGCCCCCGCTCCTCAGGGGCCGTAGGACAGGGCCGACGCGGCCAGCGAGAGGGCCAGCATGCCCAGGCAGTTGACCCAGAACTCCGTGCGCAGGAACCGGGCCCGCAGGTGGGCGTACGACGCCGCGAGGAAGTAGCAGACGACACCCGCGGCGGCGGCCGCGCCCACTCCGTCGACGAAGATCCCCGCGACGAGGCCCGCGGCGGCGAGCAGCTTGATGACGACGAGGGACCACCACCAGTCCTCCGGGAAGCCGACCCCGTGCAGGCAGGTCCGGACGAACGCGGGAGGCCGCACGGACAGCAGCGCGTCCCCGGCGAGGACCGCGGCGAGGACGGCCTGGGGCCACCACGGGTCGGGGCTGAGTGTCATGACGGCTTCCTCTCGGGCTGCCCGCCGCTCTCGAGGACGAGCTCGACGGCCGTGGCCAGATCGGCGGCGGGACCGCCCAGCTCCGCGGTGCCGCTTCCCGCGCCCAGGAACAGCGTGCCGAGATAGGCGAGATGGACGGCGGTCGCCGCCCGCTCCGCGCGGGCGGGCGGGAAGCCGTGGCCCGTCAGGACGTCCGCGATCTCCCGCCGGAGCACTCCGGCCAGCTCGTCGAAGACGCCCGCCCGGTGCCGGCCGGACACCAGCGCGGCCGCGTAGTGCCGGGCCAGCTCCGCGTCGGCGGTGAAGGCCTCGACGAACGGGGCGAACAGCGCGAGTACGTCGTCGGCCGGACGGGCCCCGGAGGTCGGCCGCGGCGGGCGTCCGGCGCGTGCCGAGTGCAGGGCGGCGATGCGGCGGTCGAAGAGCTCGACGAGGATCGCCGCCTTGTCGCCGACCGCCATGACCGTGCCGACGCTGACCCCCGCCTCCGCCGCGATGTCGCGGACCGTGGTCGAGGCGAATCCGTGTTCCCCGAAGAGAGCGGCCGCGGCGGCCAGGACCCGGGCCCGGGTCGCCTCCTTCTGCTCGGCGCGCGACGATGCCGGGCTCACGCCGAGCCCCGATGAACAGGTTCAGTGAACATGTTCAGTACGGTAGGCGGTGCGTCGCACCGCGTCAATGGCCGGGGAGCGCGCGAACGGACGGCGGCGGACACGGTCCCGCCGCCGTCCGTTCGCGCTCCCAGCCCTGGCCGTCAGGCCGCCGCGAGTTCCGCCCGGGCGGCGCGCCGGCGGGCGGCCAGCGCGGGGTCGAGGACCGGGACCGCGGCCAGCAGTTGCCGGGTGTAGGGGTGCTGCGGGCGGCTGTACACCTCGTCCACCGTCCCCTCCTCGACGACCCGGCCCGCCCGCATGACGGCGACCCGGTCGCTGACCTGGCGCACGACGGCCAGATCGTGCGCGACGAACACCAGCGCCAGCCCCAGCTCCCGCTGCAACTCCGCGAGCAGCGCCGTGACCTGGGCCTGGGTCGTCACGTCCAGGGCCGAGACCGCCTCGTCGCACACGATCAGCTCGGGATCGGCGGCGAGCGCCCGCGCGATGCCGACCCGCTGCCGCTGACCGCCGCTGAACTCGTGCGGGTAGCGGTCGTACTGCGCGGCGTCCAGGCCGACGCGTTCCAGGAGGCCGCCGACCCGCTCGCGGATCGCGCGCTCGTCGCGTTCCCCGGCGGCCCGCAGCGGATCAGCCACCGACTCGCCGATCGTGCGGCGCGGATTCAGGGACGAGTGCGGGTCCTGGAACACCATCTGGACCCGGCCCCGGCGCACCACCCGGCCCGCACTGGGCTCGAGCAGCCCCACGAGCATCCGCCCCAGGGTGGTCTTGCCGCTGCCGCTCTCCCCGACGACGCCGAGCGTCTCGCCGCGCCGGACGGCCAGCGAGACACCGTCGACCGCGGCCGTCGCCGACGCGCCCTTGCCGAACACCCGGCGCACGTCCACCGCCT
>NZ_WWIA01000137.1 GCF_009870065.1 Streptomyces sp. SID5785
CCCGGCGGCGGAGGCATCGGACTCGGCCTCGGTCTCGGGGGGTGCGGTGTGCCCCGCGTCTCCTGCGGGGGCTGCCACGACCTCCCCCGTCGGGGCCGGCTCCGTGCCGGCCGCCGCGCGCCTGACTCCCGCAGCGGCGTCCGCGTCGCCCCCGTCGTCCCTCTCGCCTCGCTCGCCTCCCTCGGCTCCCCCGCCACCTGCCGCCTCAGCGGCTTCTGCCGCCTGAGCGGCCTGAGCGAACAGGTCCTCCTGCGTGTAGTCCGCGAGCCCGCTCACCCCGACCCCGAGCAGACGCACCCCGCCCGTCGTGTCCACGGCCTCCAGGAGCCGCGCCGCCGCTTCCCGCACGACCGCCGGATCGTCCGTGGGGCCGCGCAGCGTCTCGGACCGGGTCAGCGTCGAGAAGTCGTAGCGCCGCACCTTCAGGACCACGGTGCGGCCCGACCGTCCGGCCCCTCTCAGCCGCTCCACGCACCGCTCGGCGAGCCGCCGCACCTCCATGCGGACACGGACCCGGTCGTGGATGTCGACGTCGTAGGTGTCCTCGACCGACACCGACTTGGAATCGCGCTCCGCGACGACGGGCCGGTCGTCGTGGGCCAGCGCCATGGCGTACAGATGCGCCCCGTGCGCCTTGCCCAGGAGCCGCACCAGCTCGTCCTCCCCGGCCTCGGCGATCTCCGCGACCGTGAGGATGCCGGCCCTCCGCAGGTGGTCCCCGGTCGCCGGGCCGACCCCGGGCAGGATCCGCACCGAGCGCGGGCCGATCATCGCCCGCTCGGTCCCCGGCGGGATGAGCACCAGCCCGTCCGGCTTCGCCTCCTCCGAACCGATCTTCGCCAGCATCTTCGAGACGGCGATGCCCACCGATCCGGTCAGCCCCGTCTCGCGCCGGATGTCCGCGCGCAGGCGACGCCCGACCGCCTCCGCGGACGCGGCGTCCCAGGCCACCTCACCGGCCTCCAGATCGACGAACGCCTCGTCGAGGCTCAGGGGCTCCACCAGGGGCGAGAGCTCGCGCAGGAGGGCCATCACCTGCTCGCTGATCTCCCGGTACAGGTGGAAGCGGGGCACCAGGAACGCGGCGTTCGGCGCCAGGCGTCTGGCCTGGCCCGTCGGCATCGCCGAGTGGACGCCGAACTTCCGCGCTTCGTAGGAGGCCGTCGCGACGACGCCGCGCGGCCCGATCCCGCCCACGACCACGGCCTTCCCGCGCAGACTGGGCTTCGCCGCCTGCTCCGCGGAGGCGTAGAAGGCATCCATGTCGAGATGCAGGATCGTGGGCGCTGTTCTCACAGCTCCGATGCTGCCCTACGGCACTGACAACGCGGCCGTGCGCGCTCACACGGCCCGGTTGCGCCGCCTCGCGAGCTCGTCGCCCGGGTTGTTCCCCAGCAGGGTCTCGCCGGTGTCCACGCGCTCGCCGTGCAGCTGCGACAGCGCGCTCTCGACGTCCCGCCACACGACGCCCACGGCGATCCCGAAGATGCCCTGGCCGCCCTGGAGCAGGTCGTGCACCTCGGCCGGCGAGGTGCACTCGTAGACCGTCGCACCGTCGCTCATCAGCGTCATCCGCTCCAGGTCCCGGAAGCCCTGCTCCCGCAGGTGCTGCACGGCGGTGCGGATGTTCTGCAGCGAGACGCCCGTGTCCAGGAAACGCTTGACGACCTTGAGGACGACGACGTCCCGGAAGCTGTACAGCCGCTGCGTGCCCGATCCGTACGCGGGCCGCACACTCGGCTCGACCAGCCCGGTCCTCGCCCAGTAGTCCAACTGGCGGTACGTGATCCCGGCCGCCGCACACGCGGTCGGCCCCCGGTAGCCCACCTGCTCGACCGCCTCGTCACCGCTCGCCCCCGCCACCGCGGGCAGCCCCTGCGGGCGCTGCGGAGTGTGATCGGCCGCGCTGCCGTGAAACAGGTACGGACCGCCCGTCGCCGTACCGTCGCCGCTGCTTCTCACGCCGACCTCCTCTGTGACCTGCCTTCTCGACGGTAGGCAGTCACAGGGGGTGCGTCAACGAACGCCACACTCGCCACGCCGAGTGATAATCACCCTAAGAGTGGTTTCCCGTGACCGACTGCGGGGAAAGGCTAGCCGAATGTCCCGGGGCGGCCGCCGCACGGCGTCCCGCTACTGGCTGTTGGTCCCGAAGTCCTCGGGTGAGATCTGGTCGAGGAACTCGCGGAACTTCTCCACTTCGTCCTCCTGCTCGTCGGGGATCGCGATCCCCGCGTCGTCCAGGACCCCGTCACTGCCGAAGATGGGCGTCCCGGTGCGCAGGGCCAGCGCTATGGCGTCGGACGGGCGGGCACTGACCTCGACACCGCTCGCGAACACCAGCTCGGCGTAGAACACGCCCTCGCGCAGGTCGGTGATGCGCACTTCCGTGAGCTCCTGACCGACCGCCTCCAGCACGTCCTTGAACAGGTCGTGCGTCAGCGGACGCGGCGGAGCCATGCCCTGCTGAGCGAAGGCGATGGCTGTCGCCTCCCCCGGTCCGATCCAGATGGGGAGGTAGCGGTCGCCTCCCACTTCACGCAGGAGCACGATCGGCTGGTTGGAGGGCATTTCGACCCGGACACCTACGACGTCGAGCTCGTTCACACAGCAACCCTAGGACGTGCCCGGCAGGTTTGGGTAGTCGGGCATCCGCCGCATGCCGGGCGCACGGCCGGTGACCGCCCCTGCCATCAGGGCAGACGCACCCCGAGAGCCGTCTGTACGAGAGTCGCGTGCAGTTTCACCGTCAGGCCCGCGAGCTCCTTGGCACGGGCCTGCGCGAGCGCCCGGGTCTGCGGATTGCGGTGCACCTTGAGCGGTGCGACCACCGAGTCCACGAGACCGGCCTCGCGGTCCGCGGCGGCGCGCATGACGCGCAGATGGCGCGGCTCGATGCCGAAGCGGCCCAGCTCGCCGACGAGCCCGGCGACCACGACGGCCCCGGCGTCGTAACCACCGTCGGGCAGCTCGACGATGAGCCCGTACGACTCCCACTCCTCGAGCTCGGACGCCTCGATCCCGGCGGCCGCGAGCAGCTCGTCCCGGCCGATCCGCGCGGCGGTCGGCCCGTCGTCCGCGGCCTCCGCCGCGTCACCGGGCCGGGCGGGCGCCGGTACCGGCAGCGGATCGCCGGGCTCCAGGGCGTCGAGCTGCTCCTTGATGACCTTCAGCGGCAGGTAGTGGTCCCGCTGCATCCGCAGCACGTGCGCGAGCCGCTCGACGTCGTCCGCACCGAACTTGCGATAGCCGGACGGCGTCCGCTGCGGCTCGATGAGCCCCTCCGACTCCAGGAACCTGATCTTGGAGATGGTGACTTCGGGGAACTCTTCGCGCAGCGTGTTCAGGACGGTGCCGATGCTCATCGGCCGGCTGTCCACGGTGGCGGTGCCGCCCGCGGCACCGCCCCTCGGTGTATGAAGCATGGACCTTCCTGAATGGGTCGCTGACGGGTCAGATACCTCGCTGGCTCGCGTAGAAGACCAGCCGGTACTTACCGATCTGCACCTCGTCGCCGTTGTTCAGCGTCACGGAGTCGATGCGCTCACGGTTCACGTACGTCCCGTTCAGGCTGCCGACGTCGGCGACGCTGAACGTGCCGTCCTGCTGGCGACGGAACTCCACGTGGCGCCGCGACACGGTCACGTCGTCCAGGAAGATGTCGCTCTGCGGATGGCGGCCCGCCGTGGTCAGGTCGCCGTCCAGGAGGAAGCGGCTGCCCGAGTTCGGACCGCGGCGCACCACGAGGAGCGCCGAGCCCATCGGCAGGGCGTCGACCGCGGCCTGCGCCTCGGGCGACAGGGCCGGCAGCTGGGTCTGACCGGTGGCCTCCGGGTCGTACGACTCGAGCCCCGAGATGGAGATCGTGGACGTCGTCTCGGACGGGCC
>NZ_WWIA01000138.1 GCF_009870065.1 Streptomyces sp. SID5785
GCGTGCGGCACGTCCTTGATGTCGTACTCGCCGCCGTAGCCGACCGTCTCGCCGTTCATCCGGGTCACCCGCAGCCGCTCGCTGATGACCATCTGCCCGTTCCACGTCTCGTAGCCGGGCTTGCCGGTGGTCACCGGGATCTTCTTGATGACCTTGCCGTCGCGCTCGACGGTCATCATGTGCTTCTTCGCGTCGACCGTGGAGACCTGGCTGCGGCCGATCGTGAACTTCACGGTCCGCACCTGCTTGCCGTAGACGCCGTCCCGTCCCTCGACACCGTCCAGGTTCATCTTCACGGTGACCTCGGTGCCCGCCGCCCAGTACTTCTCGGGGCGGAAGTCGAGCCGGTCGTTGCCGAACCAGTGGCCCTCGACGTCCACGGCCGGCTTCGTCGTGATCGAGATCGCCTTCTCGACGTCCTCGGGATGCGTGATGCCCCGCGTGAACCGCACGGAGAACGGCATGCCGACGCCGACCTTCGAACCGTCCTCCGGCGTGAACGTGCCGACGAAGGTGTTCTTCGGGGTGAGCGTCGTGAAGGACGAGTCCTTGGCCGACGCACGGCCCGCCGAGTCCTTCGCCACCGCGTGGACCTTGTACTTGGTCGACGCGGCCAGGTGGTGCGCCGGCGTCCAGCTGGTGCCGCTGTCGGTGAGCTTGCCCTCGACCGGGTTGCCCTTGCTGTCGGCGACCTTCACCTCGGTCAGCTTGCCCTTGTCCGCGGAGACCTTCAGCGCCCCGCTGGTGGCCACGTCGCCCGCGCCGTCCTTCGGCGCCACCGTCACGACCGCCTGCGACGGCTTGTTCGCCTCGGCCTTGTCGGATTTACCCTTGCCGTCCTGCCCCGCGTCCGAACCGCCTCCGCCACCGCACGCGGTGACCAGCAGCAGTGCCGCCCCCAGCAGAGCCACCGATATCGGTCGTCGCCGCCCGTTCAAGATTCTTCTCTCCCCTCGCACGGCCTCGGTCACAAGGCCCGCACTCCCGCGCGTCCCTGCGCGCTCTGGCGCAAGACAACCACACGACCTGGGGAAACGGATCCCCGTCTTATGTCACCATTCGGTCCCAACAGGTCGTGGGCTCCCCGCCCTCACGTCTGACTCACTTCTTCCCGGCGCGCGGCGCTCATGAACGCGCCGACCCCGCCTTCCACTTGGTCCAGTCCAGGTTCCATCCGCCCAGGCCGTTGTCCGGCGCCACCTGCTTGTCCGCGCTCCCCCGCACCTCGACGACGTCGCCGACGAGCGTGCGGTCGAAGAACCAGCCTGCGGGGGTGGTCGCGCCGCCGCCCTTGACGTCCCGCAGCCCGACGCAGCCGTGACTGACGTTGCTCTTCCCGAAGACGCCCCGCGACCAGTAGTTGCCGTGCAGGAAGGTGCCGGACTCGGTGAGCCGAACGGCGTGCGGCACGTCCGGGATGTCGTACTCGCCGCCGAAGCCGACCGTGCGGCTGTTCATGCGGGTGACCTCGAGCATCTCGGTCACCACCATCTTCCCGTTGTACGTCGTCGAGCGCGGCGCCCCCGCCGTGACGGGCAGGGTGTCGACGAGCCGCCCGTCCCGGCGCACCTGCATCGTGTGCTTCTTCGCGTCGACCAGGCTGACCTGGCTGCGGCCGACGGTGAACGAGAACGTCTTGCGCTGCAGCCCGTACACGCCGGGCGCGCCCTCGACGTCGCGCAGGTCGAGCGAGACGGTGACCCGGGTGCCGGGCTTCCAGTACCTCTCGGGGCGGAAGTCGAGCCGGGTCCGACCGAACCAGTGCGGGGCGACCTCGACGGCCGGACGTGCGGTGACCGAGACCGCCTTCTCGACGGCCGCGCGGTTCTCGACGTCCCGGTTGAACTCCAGCTTCACGATCATGCCGGTGCCGACCGTGGCGCGGTTCTCGGGCGTGACGTAGCCGATGAACCGCTCGTCGGGCACGGCCGTCGTGAACGTCGTGTGCCGGGCCGAGCGGCGTCCCGCGTCGTCCACCGCGACCGCGTCGACGGTGTACTTCGCGGCGAGGGAGAGCCGGCCGCCGCCCGCACCCGTGGGGCGCCAGCGGGTGCCGCCGTCCTCGATCCGGCCGGGTACCGGTTCGTCCTGGGCGTCCTGGGTCCGGACCACCTTGACCGACTGGAGGCGGCCCTCGGGGACCTCGACCCGCAGCGGCTCGTCCGTGCTCACCCCCTTCCGCGCGTCGGCCGGCGTCACCCGGATCAGGTCCCGGGGCGAGCGCGGCTTGCCGAGCTCCTCGTCCGCCGCGTCGCAACCGGCGAAGATCAGTACGGCGGCCAGGGCCGCTCCCGCGCGCCGCGCGCGCCTCACAGCTGTTCTCACGCCAGCCCCAACGACCGGCACCCGGCCGGGGAAACGTGCGTGCGACCCGCCAGGCTCTGGGCAGAACTCTGAGAAGGCCCACGAGCCGCGGGAGGCTGACCGGTGGCGAGCGCACCCGAGCAGGAGACGGCGCGGGTCCCCGTGCCCCGCCGTACCGCACGCGGCGGCCCCCCGCCGGTGGAACCGATGTGGCCGGGGACGCCCGCACCGCTCGGCGCCCGGTACCGGGTCGGACCCGACGGGGTGGCCGGGACGAACTTCGCGCTGTGGGCGGGCGGCGCCGAGTCCGTCGACCTGTGCCTGTTCGACGCGGACGGCCGTGAACGGCGCTCCCCGCTCGCCGAGTCGACGCACGAGATCTGGCACGGATTCGTGCCCGGCGTCCTGCCCGGACAGCGCTACGGCTACCGGGTGCACGGGCGCTGGGACCCGTGGACCGGCGCCCGCTGGAACCCGGCCAAGCTGCTCCTCGACCCGTACGCCCGGGCCGTGGACGGCGTCCTGGGCGCGGAGCGCGGCGCACTGCCCGCGGCGGTCTACGGGCATGTGCGGGACTGGCCCGAGCAGCACGTCGCCGACACCGTGCGCGACGAGCGGGACTCGGCGCCGTACGTGCCCAAAGGGGTCGTCGTGCACGACGACGGGCCCGACGACCTGTGGGCCGACGACCACCGGCCGAAGACGCCCTGGGCGGACTCGGTCATCTACGAACTGCACGTGCGCGGCTTCACCCGCCGCCACCCCGGTGTCCCCGAGGAGCTGCGCGGCACGTACGCGGGGCTCGCGCACCCGGCGGCGATCGGCCACCTGGAGCGGCTCGGGGTGACGGCGGTGGAGCTGCTGCCGGTGCACCAGTTCGCCGACGAGGACCACCTGCTGCGGCGCGGGCTGCGCAACTACTGGGGCTACAACTCCGTCGGCTACTTCGCCCCGCACGCCGCGTACGCCGCGTCCGGCACCGGCGGGCAGCAGGTCGGTGAGTTCCGGCGGATGGTGCGGGCGCTGCACGACGCGGGCATCGAGGTGATCCTCGACGTCGTCTACAACCACACGGCGGAG
>NZ_WWIA01000139.1 GCF_009870065.1 Streptomyces sp. SID5785
GCGGTGGCCGTCGCCGTGCGCAGCGTGCGCCGCCGCCGGACCCCGTACGAGGACCCGCGGTAGGCCACCATGACGGACCGGGACCGACAGGGCGGCGGACGGCTGCTCACGGGCGTGGCCTGGGCGGTGCTGCTGCTCGGCCTGTGGCTGTGGGGCCGTGGCGTCACCGACGTGAACCTGTCCTCGCCGACCACCGGAGACGCGGCCGCCGTCGGCCGTCCGCTCGGCGTCTCGCTGCCCTCGGCCCACGCCCCGGTGCAGCCCGCGAAACCGCAGCGCATCGACGTGCCGACCCTCCAGGTGCAGGCGCCCGTGGTCGCGCGCGGCCTGGACGGCAGCGGCGCCGTCGACCCGCCGCCGTACGGTCAGGCCGGTGTCGTCGGCTGGTACGGGGCGGGCGCGCAGCCGGGGGAGCGCGGTACCGCCCTGTTCGTCGGGCACGTCGACACGGAGTCCCGGCCCGCCGTCTTCTTCCACCTCAGCGAGGCCCGGCCGGGCGACACGGTGCGGGTGGTGCGGGACGACGGTTCGGTGGCCACGTTCACCGTCGACGACGTCAAGGTCATGTCCCGCGACCGCTTCGACGCCCGCAAGGCCTACGGCCCGCACCACCCCGACCGGGCCGAGCTGCGGCTGATCACCTGCGGCGGCACCTTCGACAAGGCCTCGCGCACGTACACGGCCAACGTCGTCGTCTCGGCCTACCTGTCCGGCATCGAGAAGAGCCCCGAGAAGAGCCCCGACACGGCCCCCGAGAAGAGCCCTGCCAAGCGTCCGGTGAACAACCCGGACAAGAGCGCGCAGGAGGCGGCCGGCTGAGGGCACCCGGCCCGGCCGACGACCGCTCCCCCCGGAGCCGCCGGCCGGGCTGGTCCTCGACCGCGCGCGCAACGGGCTGCGGGATGACCCGGCGCCGGCGCGGGAGGCGTGAGCTGCCGCACGGTACGGCACGACAGGCCTGAACTCTAGAACGGATGCGGGCCGCCGCCCAGAGGGCGTCCGGCCGCCCCGCGCGGGCCCGCGACGCCCGCCCGGAAGCTCGCGGGCATGGTCCGGCCGGGTCCGGACAGGCTGTAACAGGTCGTGGACAAGGTCCGTCCGGCCTCGTGGCCCGGCCGGGGCGTATGCCACGATTGAGGACCAGACAGTGCACCCAAGGGGGAGTGGATGTACCGGAAGATGAGGGCTGGGGCGGTCGTCGTGGGGGCGGCGCTGCTCGTGTCCGCGTGTTCCTCCGGAGGCAAGGACGACAGCGCCGAGTCTCCCGTGAAGCAACAGCCCAAGAGCGCCGACCCGTTCTGGGTCAATCCCGACAGCAAGGCCGCGCAGGCCGTCGCCGACCTGGAGAAGGACGGCAAGGACGACGAGGCCACGGCCGTCCGCAAGATCGCCGAGCAGCCCAGCGGCGAGTGGCTCACGCCGGAGAACGCGACGGACCAGGCCCGCGGTTACACGGAGGCCGCCGAGAAGGCCGACCGGGACGCCCTGCTCGTGCTCTACAACATCCCGCACCGCGACTGCGGGAACTACTCGAAGGGCGGCGCCGCCGACGGCAACGCGTACCGGGCGTGGATCGACCAGGTCGCGGCCGGGATCGAGGACCGCCCGGCGACGGTCATCCTGGAGCCGGACGCGGTCCAGCACATGGTGGACAACTGCACGCCGGAGCAGTTCCACGAGGAGCGCTACGACCTGCTCAAGGGCGCCATCGCGAAGCTCAAGTCCCTGAAGAACACGACGGTCTACCTCGACGCGGGCAACGCGGGCTGGGGCAAGCCGGACCAGATCTTCGAGCCCCTGAAGTGGTCCGGCATCGACCAGGCCGACGGCTTCTCGGTCAACGTGTCGAACTTCTACTCCACCGAGGAGTCCGTGAAGTACGGCAAGGAGCTCTCGGCGAAGGTCGGCGGCAAGCCGTTCGTCGTCGACACCAGCCGGAACGGGAACGGGCCGTACACCGGCGGCAGCCCCGACGAGCGCTGGTGCAACCCGCCGGGCCGCGCCCTCGGCGAGAACCCGACGACCAAGACCGGTGACCCGCAGGTCAAGGCCTATGTGTGGGTCAAGCGCCCCGGCGAGTCCGACGGCACCTGCAAGGGCGGCCCGAAGGCCGGCGACTGGTGGAACGACTACGCCCTGAAGCTGGCGAAGGCCGGTTAGGCCCGGGAAGCGCCCCGCGACGGGCGCGGCCACGCACGACGCGACAGAGCCGCGGTCGCCTCAGCCCCTGACCAGGGGCGGAGGCGACCGCGGCTCTCGTCGTCGTGAAGGTACCCGCTAGGGGATGTGCACCCACTGCGCCTTGCTCGGGGTCCCCTGATCGTCCGTCACGAACAGCATGTACCAGCCCGACTCGACCAGCGCCCGGTTCTTCGGCACGGTCACGGTCACCGAGTCCGCCGACTTCTTGAGGTCCAGCGCGATGGACGTCTGGTCGACGTCGGTGACGTGCGTGGACGCGCTGGGCCGGATCAGCCGCGCCGTCCTGATCGACGAGGCGTGGTCCGTCTGGTACGTCGCCGAGGCACCCCGGGCGATCGTCTTCTGGCCGCCCTCGAGCGTGGGCCGCGAGTCCCGGTACAGGTACGGCGGCGTGTACACCTCGATGCGCTGCTCGAACGTGCCGGGCTTCGTGTTCGCCTTGTCCGCGTACAGGGAGTCCGAGCCGAAGAACAGCACCCGCCCGTCGGGCAGCAGGAGCGAGCCCGAGTGGTAGTTGCGGCCGACGAGCGGGTCGGCGACGCGCCGGAACGTGTTGGACTTCGTGTCGTAGATCCGCGCCTGGTGGATGTTCGAGTCACCGCGGCCGCGGTAGTCCTCGGAGCCGCCGGAGACGAGGACGGAGTCGTCGGGCAGGATCGAGGACTGCGGGTAGCGGGTGCCCTTCTCGAGGGACGGGCCGTCGACGAACTTCGGGTCCTCGTCCTTCAGGTCGACGATCCGTGTCTTGTTGCTGGACAGCTTGGACTCGCCGACGCCGCCGCCGCCGACGACCATGTACCGCTGGTTCTGCGCGGGCGGCAGCTCGACCGTGCCGGCCGTCTCCATCATGTTCGCGTCGGACAGGCCGGGGATCTTCTGGAACTTGTTGGTCTCCAGGTCCCAGATGCCGGGCTTGCGGCCGACGTTGTCCGGGCCGTAGCCCGCGTTGGCGCCCGAGTAGAAGATCTTGCCGTTCTCCATCTGGAACAGCGCCGGGTACGTCGGGAACTGGCGCTGCTTCTTCAGGTAGGTCCACTTCTTGGTCTTCGGGTCGTAGACCTCGTTCTTGCCGGGCACCAGCTGCCCGATCTCGTCGAGGCCGGACACCGACAGGACCTTGCCGTCCGAGAGCGTGGTCAGCGTGGGGTACCAGCGCGCCTCGTTCATCGGGTCGACCTTGATGTACTTCTCGGCGACCGGGTCGAACTCGTAGGAGTCCTTGATCCCCTGGAAGTCCTTCTTGTCCAGGGCCAGCTTCTGCGCGATGCCGTACACGTTGCGCGCGTCGGCGCCGGTCAGGCCCTGCACCCGGTAGTTGTCCTGGGTGCCGGTCTCGTACTTGGTGCCGGAGCGTTCGGCCTCGACGTAGACGCGGCCGAGGCCCGGCTCGTTGCGGAGGAACTTGCCGGTGGCGGGGTCGAAGACCTTCTTGGCGCGCTCGACCGTGATGTTGTCCTTGGCGACGAAGGTCTTGCCGCTCTCCTTGCCGGTGAAGCGGGTGCCCGCCTTGATGGTCTTCGGCGCGTCCGGGTCCTCGTTGTGCACGACCATCAGGCCGCCGGCCTTGGTGACGTCACCCTTGAGCTTCTCGTAGCGCTGGGTGCCGCCCGCGATCAGCAGGTTGCCGTTCGCCAGCTGGGTGTGACCCGTGCAGAACAGGTCGCTGGGCGTCGGGATCTTCTTGATCGTGCCCTTCACCGGGTCGTAGAGCCGGGTGTCGAACTTCTTGGCGTCGAAGTTCTTCTGGTTGTTGCCCGAGCCGGCCACCAGCAGGATCTTGCCGGTGTGGAGCAGCGCCGCGTGGATCGTGTTGAGGCGCATGTCCTTCGGGAAGTCGATGACGTCCCACTTGCCGTTGTCGGCCTTGTACTCCGGTCTGTTGATCTTGTACTCGTGGTACTTGGCCGACCCGAAGCGATACAGCCAGGGTCCGTTCATCCCGGCCAGCGCCAGTACCACCACCGAGCCGATGGCTATGCGTCGGGCCCGGCGGCGGCTCGCACCGTCTTTCACTTGTTACGTCCCCCCAGGGAGATCTGCATGGTCTCGTCGTTGCCCCCGCCCGCGGCCCAGCCGGGCCGCTGCTGCGGGACGCCGTGCGGCGGCGCGGCGTGCCGGGGGCCGGACGCCTGCTGCGGCACGGACGGCTGCTGCTGCGGCGCCGCCTCCGGCGCGGGCGGCTTGGGCTTCTTGCGGTCCTGCCGCAGCATGTAGCGCCAGGCGAACATGGGCGTCGCCGTGATCAGCAGGGCGAAGCAGGCCCAGGTGATCATCGCGGGGTGGGCGTGGCCGTACACGAACCCGGCGGCCATCGAACCGGCGAAGATCAGGATGAAGTACCAGTGGTAGCGGAAGGTGCCGAACCAGCGGTCGGGACTGGCCGAGTCGCCCTTGGGCGTGACCACGAACTTGCTCTTGCGGCGCAGCATCGAGTCGAACAGCGCCTTGGCGTACAGCGGCGCCGACAGCGCGGACATCACCATGCCGGCCACGCCGCCGGAGCCCTCGGGCTCGTGGGGCGACACGTTGTGCCGGCGGTTCCAGATGTAGAGGCCGATCTGCAGTGCCGACGCGTTGCCGTAGAGCATCAGCCAGATCGTCGGGTCGATGTTCACGCCCGAGGCGCCCAGGCCCAGGAACAGGGCGCAGGAGAGCGCGGCCAGGATCCAGTTCATGGCCGACATCGGGTAGAAGATGATCATCATCGTGTAGTTGAAGAGCTTGCTCGGCGGGAGCGAGTACCAGCCCTTCCAGTACTGCTTGAGGATCGTCTCGTACGTGCCGCGCGACCAGCGCATCTGCTGCGTGAAGAAGTCCGTCCACGCGCTCGGGCCCTCACCGACGGCCAGCACGTCCGGCGTGTACACGGAGCGCCACTTCTTGCCGGTGGCCGGGTTCTTGGCGCGGTGGATCTCGAAGCCCGTCGCCATGTCCTCGGTGATCGAGTCGTACAGGCCGCCGATCTGCTTCAGCGTCTTGATGCGCACCGCGTTCGACGTGCCGACGAACATGGGGGCGCCGTAGCGGTTGCCCGCGCGCTGGATCAGCGCGTGGAAGAGGAACTGCTGGGACTCGGCGGCCTTGGTGACGAAGTTGTCGTAGTTGCCGTAGACCTGCGGGCCGATGACGAAGCCCACGTCGGGGTCGCGGAAGAAGCCGAGCATCCGCTCCAGGTAGTTGGGCAGCGGCACGTGATCGGTGTCGACGGAGGCGAAGAAGTCGTAGTCGTCGCCGTGCGCGTCCAGCCAGGCGTTGTAGTTGCCGTGCTTGGTCTTGGCGCGGTGGGGGCCCTTCGCCTGGTTCCACTTCGCGACGCCCTTGCGGGAGAAGTGGTGCACGCCGAGCCGGGCGCAGACCTCCTTGACCTCGGCGTCGTCGCCCTCGTCCAGGAGCCAGATGTGCAGCAGACCCCGGTGGCGCAGCTTGACCGCGGCCTCCAGGGTCTTCGTGACCATCTCGATCGGCTCCTTGCCGGGCACGAACGAGGTCAGGAACGCGACCCTCGTGCCGGTCTCCGGCACCACCGGGACGGGGTCGCGCGCGACCAGGGTCGCGTGCGCGTTCGACAGGACGTTCATGCAGCGGAAGAACTCGATCAGGCCGATCGAGACGAGCATGACGATGTCGAGCGCCGGCAGGAAGTCGTACTTCACGTAGTCGCGCTCGGTCCAGTGCTCGGGCTGCAGCAGCCAGAACAGGAGGACGAGCGAGAGCAGCGGGGCCGCGCCGAGCATGAGCGCGGCGCGGACGCGGTGCGGCTCCTGCGAGAGCAGCGAACGGTACTGCACCGTGTACGGCTTGCTCGGGTCGGGCTGGGTGAGGGGCCCGGCGAGCCGGCTGTAGTGCTCGTAGTCGTACCGTGGCAGCGATTTCTTGATGCGTCGGAAGCCGCCGGTGCGGTGCGGTGGCACCCGCAGCTGGGTCGTCTCGGACGGGTCGAAGCCCTCGCGGGCGCCCGTCGGCGTCGACGTCATGATGAGTCATCCCCCCGCACGCGAGTCACCGCGTGGTTGTCGGTCCTCACCCCGGTCCGGTCCCCCTCGACCGTCCCCGGGCGTATCAGTGGCAGGCCACCGTTCCACCCTTACTGAGACAGGAACGGCGACCTTCCGGTTGCATGATGCCCCCCTCGACATCGCTTCATGAACGGGGCCCCCGTCCCCGTGCTGTCGGCAACCGGCTGGTGCCCCGCCGTGTGCAGACTCCAACTGTCATGCACCGTAAGCCTCATTGGAGCCAATGGCTCCAGGATAGGGTGCTGCGCCCAGCATCATGATCGCAAGGGCGATACGGAACGAAACGTGGTGTTTACCGCCGGTTGACCATGGCCGGAATCCGCCGTGCGGTGTTCGGGAACCACCCCCGGAAACACCGAAGGCCCCTCGCGGGGCGAGGAGCCTTCGATCATCTGTGCGCCGCCAGGGGTCCAGCCGGGAGCGGCGTCGACGTGCTGTCCGGACACCAGAAAACCCCCCGCTGCTGCGGAGGGTTTCTGCGTGTCGTGCGCCGCCAGGGACTCGAACCCCGGACCCGCTGATTAAGAGTCAGCTGCTCTAACCAACTGAGCTAGCGGCGCGTGCTGACCTGCGTAACTCTACCCGACTTCGGTGGGTGGTCCGGACCGTCAGGGGGGTGCGACGCGCCGGGGGACGGGTGATTTGTGGTGATTTCCATCTTTTGCACCGTCAACATGCGATATGTGCAGACAGTTGAGACGCTGCCTGCGTGCGAACACGAGGCTCAGCAGAGGGGAAGCGCGTGGACGTCGATCAGGACACGGAGCGCATGACGACCCCGGCCTTCGAGGAGATCGCCCCGGCGGCCGACTGTGACTGCGCGGGCTGTGTCCGGGCCCGGCTCGAGGCCGCCGCCGCCCCGGCCCGCCCGCGGGTCGGGGCCCGCCACGCGCTGGCCGTCGCCGCCACCGCCGGCA
>NZ_WWIA01000140.1 GCF_009870065.1 Streptomyces sp. SID5785
GCCCGTGCGGACGCCGCGCTGGCCGATCATGTTCGCCACCCACAGCCAGGACTCGACCTGGACGAACTGGACGGCGCCGAGCCCGAAGTCGTTCCCCGCGCGCTCGCGGTGCCAGCGGCGGTAGGCCCGCTCGGGCTCGGGCCAGCGGCGTGACAGGGCGAGGACGAAGCCCTTGCCCCAGCCGCCGATGTCGTTGCAGACATGGACGATCAGACGCGGGCCCTTGCCGAACGGCACGGTGGCGTCACCCCGGACATACGTGATCTCCGACATGACGCCACCGTAGGGCCGTGCACCGACAACGAGTCGGGGTCAGTCCCCCTGGGCGACCTTCGTCAGTTCGTCGTTCGCCTGGCGCTCCACCCGGCGGCGGACACCGAACCAGCCGACGACGAGCATCACGGCGACGATCGGGATGAGGTACAGCGTCTTGCGGCCGACCTCGGGGTCCTTCCACATCAGGCCGAGCACGGCCAACAGGAAGGCGATCGTGACGTACTCGGTGACACCGCTGCCCGGAAGCCGGAACGACGGGCGCCTGACCAGGCCCTCCTTCGCGCGCCGGACGAAGGCGAGGTGGCAGATCATGATGATGACCCAGGTGCTGATGATGCCGAGCGAGGCGACGTTCAGAACGATCTCGAAGGCCTTGCCGGGCACGACGCTGTTGAGCACGACACCGAGGACGCCGACGCCCGCGGTGAGCAGGATGCCGCCGTAGGGCACCTGGTTCTTGTTCATGACCGCGGTGAAGCGGGGCGCGGAGCCGGCCATGGCCATCGAGCGCAGGATGCGGCCGGTGGAGTAGAGGCCGGAGTTGAGCGAGGACATGGCGGCCGTGAGCACCACGAGGTTCATCACGTCGCCGGCCGCGGGGACGCCGATCCGGGAGAGGACGGTGACGAAGGGGCTCTCGTCCGCGGAGTACACGACGCCGGGCAGCAGCAGCGCGAGCAGGACGACCGAGCCGACGTAGAAGACGCCGACGCGCCACATGATGGAGTTCACCGCGCGCGGGACGACCTTGTGGGGCTCGGCCGTCTCGCCGGCCGCGACGCCGACCAGCTCGAGGGACGCGTAGGCGAAGACGACGCCCTGCATCACGAGGACGACGGGCATCATGCCGTGCGGCAGGAAGCCGCCGTTGTCCGTGATGACGCTCAGACCGGGGGTCTGGCCGCCCACGTCGTGCTGCGTGACCAGCAGGAAGATGCCGATGAGCATGAAGGCCACCAGGGCGGCGACCTTGACGATCGCGAACCAGAACTCCATCTCGCCGAAGATCTTCACGGAGATGAGGTTGACGGCCAGGACCACCGCGAGGGCGATCAGCGCGAGCACCCACTGCGGGATGCTCGTGAAGAAGCTCCAGTAGTGCGTGTACAGGGCGATCGCGGTGATGTCGGCGATGCCCGTGGTCGACCAGTTGAGGAAGTACATCCAGCCGGCGACGTACGCGCCCTTCTCCCCGAGGAACTCGCGCGCGTAGGAGACGAACGAGCCGGAGGAGGGGCGGTAGAGGACGAGCTCGCCGAGCGCACGCACGACGAAGAAGGCGAAGATGCCGCACACGAGGTACGCGACGGCGAGGGCGGGGCCGGCCGAGTGGAGGCGGCCTCCTGCGCCGAGGAAGAGTCCGGTACCGATCGCGCCGCCGATCGCGATCATGTTGACGTGACGGGCCTTGAGGTCCTTGCTGTAGCCGGCGTCGCCCGCATCTGCGGGCGCCTGGGAGGCGTCCGCGCGGGACACGTCCGAAGCCGTGGTGACGGCGTCCTTGCTCACGTGGGGTGTCCACTCTGTGGTGCCCGGCGGCGTGGGGGCCGCCGGGGTCCGGATGTGCTCCGGTCCGCGACACCCCTGACAGCGCGCGGACCGACGGTGCACCTTCCCCCAGGGATCGCGCGGCACGCGGTGGCGGAGATCACATAGCGGCGCTTCTCACATGCCGGAACACCCCTGTACAGGCGGAACGCACGGGTGTACTCGCGGGTGCGGAGAGCGGTGGCCGCGCGCGCCGGAGGGTTTCACAGCACAGGTGTCTCAGCAATACTGTTGAACCCGGTCGCATGTGACGAGGACGAGGATGACGACGGACATCGAGGACGCCCAGGGCCCGTCGGCCCCCACGCTGACGGTCGACGAGCTCGCGGCCCGCGCGGGCGTGACGGTGCGCACCATCCGCTTCTACAGCACCCGCGGGCTGCTGCCGCCGCCGGTCATCGGGGCGCGCCGTGTCGGGCACTACGGGCAGGACCACCTGTCGCGGCTCGCGCTGATCGAGGAGCTGCAGCACCAGGGCATGACCCTGGCGGCGATCGAACGGTACGTGGAGCATCTGCCGGCCGATCTGAGCGCGCACGACCTGGCGATCCACCGGGCCGTCGTGGCGAGCTGGGCGCCGGACTCCGCGGAGGAGATGAGCCACGAGGAGCTCGAGCGCCGTGCGGGCCGGGCGCTGACCGGCACCGACCTGGACCGTCTCTGCGCGATGGGCGTCGTCGCGCACGAGGACGTCGCCGACAGGTTCCGGGTGGACGTGGGGCTGCTGCGGCTGGGCGTGCAGCTGCTCGACGTGCCGATCGCCCACGAGACCATCCTGGCGTCCCGCACCGTGCTGCTCGGCCACGCGCGCGAGGCGGCGCACGAGCTGTCGCGGCTCTTCCGCGACGAGGTGTGGGGCCCCTACCGGGAGCGGGAGGCGGACCCGGAGCACGTCGCCGCGATGAAGTCGCTGTCGGCCCATATGCAGCCCATGGTCATGCAGGCGCTGGTGACCGCCTTCCAGCGGTCGCTGAGCGAGGAACTGCGGGAGGCGTTCCGCTCGGAGAGCTGAGCGGAACGCCTCCCGGGGCCTCGCGCGCGGTCAGCGCGCAGTCAGCGCGCGGTCAGTCGGTGAAGGTCTCGCCCTTCTCCGCCTTCTCGACGAGCAGCGCGGGCGGCAGGAACCGGTCGCCGTAGCGCTCGGCCAGCTCCCGCGAGCGGGCCACGAAGCCGGGCAGGCCGCCCTCGTAGCCGTTGATGTACTGCAGGACGCCGCCGGTCCAGCCGGGGAAGCCGATGCCGAAGATCGAGCCGATGTTGGCGTCGGCGACGGAGGTCAGGACGCCCTCCTCGATCAGCTTCACCGTGTCGAGCGCCTCCGAGAACAGCATGCGCTCCTGCATGTCGCGGAAGGGGATCTCGCTGCCCGGCTTCGTGAAGTGCTCGCGCAGCCCCGGCCACAGCCCGGCGCGCTTGCCGTCCTCGCCGTACGCGTAGAAGCCCGCGCCGCCGCTGCGGCCGGTGCGGCCGAACTCGTCGACCATGCGGTCGATGACGGCCTCGGCGGGGTGCGTGTCCCAGGTGCCGCCGGCCTCGACGATCGCCGCCTTCGACTCGTTGCGGATCTTGCGCGGCAGGGTCAGGGTCAGCTCGTCCATCAGGGAGAGCACCTTCGCCGGGTAGCCGGCCTGGCCCGCGGCCTGCTCGACGGAGGCGGGCTCGATGCCCTCGCCGACCATGGCGACGCCCTCGTTGATGAAGTGGCCGATGACTCGGGAGGTGAAGAAGCCGCGCGAGTCGTTGACGACGATCGGCGTCTTGCTGATCTGGCGGACCAGGTCGAAGGCGCGGGCCAGGGCCTCGTCGCCGGTGCGCTCGCCCTTGATGATCTCGACGAGCGGCATCTTGTCGACCGGTGAGAAGAAGTGGAGGCCGATGAAGTCGGCCTGCCGCTCGACGCCCTCGGCCAGCGCGGTGATGGGCAGCGTCGAGGTGTTGGAGCACAGCAGGGCGTCGGGCTCGACGAGGTGCTGGATCTCCTGGAACACCTTGTGCTTGAGCGCCGGGTCCTCGAAGACGGCCTCGATGACGGCGTCGCAGCCCGCGACGTCCTGCGGGTCGGCGGTGGGCGTGATGCGGGCGAGCAGCGCGTCGGCCTTCTCCCGCGTGGTGCGGCCGCGCGTGACGGCCTTCTCGCAGAGCTTCTCCGAGTAGGCCTTGCCCTTGGCGGCGGACTCGGCGGAGACGTCCTTGAGGACGACCTCGATGCCGGCGCGGGCGCAGGAGTAGGCGATGCCGGCGCCCATCATGCCCGCGCCGAGGACGGCGACCTTGCGGACCGTGCGGGGCTCGATGCCCTGGGGGCGGTTGGCGCCGGAGTTGACGGCCTGGAGGTCGAAGAAGAACGCCTGGATCATGTTCTTCGCGGTCTGGCCGGTGACCAGCTCGGTGAAGTAGCGGGCCTCGATCGTCAGGGCGGTCTCGAAGTCGACCTGGGAGCCCTCGACGGCGGCCGCGAGGATGTTGCGCGGGGCCGGGTAGGGGGCGCCGTTCAGCTGCTTCTTCAGGTTGGCCGGGAAGGCCGGGAGGTTCGCCGCGAACTTCGGGTTGGCGGGGGTGCCGCCCGGGATGCGGTAGCCGGGCTTGTCCCAGGGCTGCTGCGACTCGGGGTTCGCGTCGATGAAGGCGCGGGCCTTCTCGATCATCTCCTCGCGGGTGGCGGCGACCTCGTGGACGAGGCCGTTGTCCAGGGCGCGCTTCGGCGTGTACTGGGTGCCCTGGAGAAGGATCTTGAGCAGGGCGTCGGCGATGCCCATGAGGCGGACGGTGCGGGTGACGCCGCCGCCGGCCGGAAGCAGGCCGAGCGTGACCTCGGGGAGGCCGATCTTCGAGCCGGGGGCGTCGAGGGCGACGCGGTGGTGGCTGGCGAGGGCGATCTCGTAACCGCCGCCGAGGGCCGCGCCGTTGATCGCCGCGACGACCGGCTTGCCGAGGGTCTCGATGCGGCGAAGCGAGTTCTTGATGCCGGTGCCGGTCTCGAAGACGGCCTGGGCGTCCTCGGGGCCCGCCTGCATCATGTCCTTGAGGTCGCCGCCCGCGAAGAAGGTCTTCTTCGCGGAGGTGTAGATGATGCCGCGGATGGAGTCCTTCTCGGCCTCGGCGCGGTCGGCGATCGCGGCGATCGAGTCCTTGAACGCCTGGTTCATGGTGTTCGCGGACTGGTTCGGGTCGTCGAGGACGAGGGTGACGATGCCGGTGTCGTCCTGTTCCCAGCGGATGGTGGAGCTGGCGGTCATGTGTGTCTCCGTGAAGTCAGGTGCGGGTCGCTTCTTGGCGGCTACGGGAGGGGTGGCCGGGTCTCGTTCGCCAGGTGCGGGCCGGTGGGGCTTCTCGCGCAGTTCCCCGCG
>NZ_WWIA01000141.1 GCF_009870065.1 Streptomyces sp. SID5785
GGCGAGTACGACATCAAGGACGTGCCGCACGCCATGCGGCTGACCAACTCCGGCACGTTCATCCACGGCAACTACTGGGGCGGCGGCACCTTCGGCAACGTCAACTCCAGCCATGGCTGTGTGGGCCTGGCGGATGTGCGCGGCGGCTACGACAAGAAGGTCTCGGCGGCCTGGTTCTTCGACCGGTCGATGGTCGGGGACGTGGTGGTCGTGAAGAACTCCCACGACAAGACGGTGGCCCCGGACAACGGGTACAACGGCTGGAACATGTCCTGGGCCGACTGGCAGAAGTGAGCGGGCTCCGGCCCGCCGGTGCGTCACGTGGCCCCCACCAGCGGTGGGGGCCACGTGACGCACCGCACCATCCCGGCCCGGGTGAACGCCCGCTAACCTGCGGAGCATGACCGTTCACCTCGAAGTAGCCGACGGCGTCGGGACCATCCGCCTCGACCGCCCCCCGATGAACGCCCTGAACGTCGCCCTCCAGGACCGCATCAAGGAACTCGCCGAGGAGGCCACGGCCCGCGACGACATCCGGGCCGTGGTGGTGCGCGGCAGCGAGCGGGTCTTCGCGGCGGGCGCCGACATCAAGGAGATGCAGCTCATGGACCACGCGGCGATGGTCGCGCGGTCCCGGGCGCTGCAGGACTCGTTCACCGCGGTGGCCCGCATCCCCAAGCCCGTCGTGGCGGCCGTCACCGGCTACGCCCTGGGCGGCGGCTGCGAGCTCGCCCTGTGCGCGGACTTCCGCATCGCCGCGGACAACGCCAAGCTCGGCCAGCCCGAGATCCTGCTCGGCCTGATCCCGGGCGCCGGCGGCACCCAGCGGCTGTCCCGGCTCGTGGGTCCGTCCAGGGCCAAGGACCTGATCTTCACGGGCCGCCAGGTGCGGGCCGACGAGGCGCTGGCGCTCGGTCTGGTGGACCGCGTCGTGCCGGCGGAGGAGGTCTTCGAGGCGGCGCACGCGTGGGCCGCGAAGCTGGCGCAGGGCCCGGCCATCGCCCTGCGCGCGGCGAAGGAGTCGATCGACACGGGCCTGGAGACGGACCTGGAGACGGGCCTGGCCGTCGAACGTACGTGGTTCGCCGGTCTGTTCGCGACGGCGGACCGGGAGACCGGGATGCGCAGTTTCGTGGAGGACGGCCCGGGCAAGGCGAAGTTCGCCTGACGGTCCGTCGGGCACGGGGATCAACTCGCGCTTCGGCAAGCGGAGTTGATCTCCGTACCTCGTCAGGGGCGCCTTATGTCCACCTTAAGAGAGCCTTAAGCGGGTCTTGCCTCCGAGGGGTCGATCGCGCCCCGAGTGGGGGTCTCTGTGCAGGTCAGGCGGGCTGTGCGGGAACCTTAAGTGCCTGTGGCATATGCCGACACGACCCACCGGAATGAGGCGTTCCGGGGGGCTTATTCGGCCGGAACGGCCCCGTGACCGGCCCGGGGCGGCCATCATGGTGGGCATGGCGGGGCTTGAGGATGTCGAACAACCACGGCGGAACGGGAGTGCGACCGCCGCGCGCTGGTCTCCCGCGGTCGAGGACGAACACGCGCTGAGGGCGCTGGAGTTGTTCGGGAACCCGACCGAGGCGGAGGTGACGCTGCCGTCCCGCCCCGAGTCCGCGGCCACCGCCCGCCGGCTCGCCCAGGTGGTCGTCCTGCGGCAGTGGGGGCTGTCCCCGAAGATGACCGAGGACGCCGTCCTGCTCGTCTCCGAGCTCGTGGGCAACGCGGTCCGGCACACCGGGGCCCGCTCCTTCGGTCTGCGGATGCTGCGCCGCCGCGGCTGGATCCGCGTCGAGGTGCGTGACCCCTCGCGCGGACTGCCCTGTCTGCTGCCGGTGCGCCCGCTGGACCTCTCCGGTCGCGGCCTCTTCCTCGTCGACCGGCTCTCCGACCGCTGGGGCGTGGACCTGCTGCCCCGCGGCAAGACGACCTGGTTCGAGATGCGCGTCGCCGACCGCTGAGCCGGTCGGTGGTGCGGGCCGTCCCGGACGCACGAAAGCCCCCGTTCGCGCCGTTGTGCGGCGCCGCGGGGGCTCTCGTGTGGTGCGCCGTGGACCGTGGGGGTGTAGTCCGCGGCGGCTGAGTCGACCTGGCCCGGGTCAATGGAGGTCGTGCCACCGAGGATGACACAGGGCGCCCGGAACGGCCAAATGAATCATTGGCGACATCATCCATCAGCCTCGTAAATGAAGAAAAAATACACCCGGCATCCAGTATTCATTAAAGTGACCGGGTCGGTATGAGGCTTTTTGTGGTGTTTCCCCTTGAATGGGGCGCGTGACACAGGCCGAACCGATCCGTCGCCGCTCGGCGCTGCTCCTCGGCGCCGGGCTCACCACCGCCCTCGCCACCGGCTGCGCCGCAGCGGACCACCGCGCCGCCACCCCGGCCGCCAAGGCCCGCCCGGCCAGCCCGGCCCGGCCCACCGAGTCGGCCCGCGCCGCCCCCGCCCCGCGCCGCTTCCCCGGACAGCCCGCCCAGGTCGCCCACGGGCCCCGCACCCGCGACCGGGTCGCCCTCACCTTCCACGGCCAGGGCGAACCGAAGATCGCCGACGCCGTGCTCAAAGAGGCGGAACGGGCCGGCGCCCACGTCACCGTCCTCGCCGTCGGCACCTGGCTCGACGAGCACCCCGCCATGGCCCGGCGCATCCTCGACGGCGGCCACGACCTCGGCAACCACACGCTCCACCACCAGGACATCAACGACATGTCCGAGGCCGACGCCGCGGCCGAGATCACCGGCTGCGCCGACCGGCTGCGCCGCCTCACGGGCTCCATCGGCACCTGGTTCCGTCCCTCACGCACCCAGACGGCCACCCCGCTCGTGACCCGCCTCGCCCAGCGGACCGGCTACCCGCACGTCCTCTCCTACGACGTCGACTCGCTGGACTTCACCTCGCCGGGTGCCGACACCGTCGTCCAGAACGTCACCTCGGCCCTGCGCCCCGGATCGGTCGTCAGCCTGCACTTCGGGTACGCGGACACCGTCGCCGCGCTCCCGCCCCTCCTGGACCACCTCGACCGTCGCGGCCTGTCCGCGGTGACCTGCACGGAGCTGCTCTCGTGAACACCACCCCCCACCGGCGGGCCCTGCCCCGCCGCACCGGCGTCCTGCTCGCCGCCACCGTCACCGCCGCCCTCACCGCCCTGTCCGGCTGCGGCACCGAGAAGCCCGCCCACGACGCCGGACAGGGCGCGATCAAGCCGGTCGCGCCCAAGCCCGCCGCACGCCAGGCCGACGGGCTGCCCGGCATGCCGCCCCTGCTCGACCCCCAGGACGTCTACGCCGCCGACCGCCCGAACCGGCTCTCCCCGGTCGTCAAGGACTTCCCGTCCCGCGTCTACGTCCCCAACACCGAGTCCGACACCGTCTCCGTCATCGACCCGAAGACGTACAAGGTGATCGAGACCATCAAGGTCGGCCGCCAGCCCCAGCACGTCGTGCCCTCCTGGGACCTCAAGACGCTGTGGGTCAACAACGACAAGGGCAACACCCTCACCCCCATCGACCCGAAGACCGGCGAGGCCGGCGAGACGGTCGACGTGCACGACCCCTACAACCTCTACTTCACGCCCGACGGCAAGCACGCCGTCGTCATGGCCTCCCTCGACCGCGAACTGGTCTTCCGCGACCCGCACACCATGAAGGTCGAGCACACCGAGCCCGTCAGCTGCTACGGCGTCAACCTCGCCGACTTCTCGCCGGACGGCCGGTACTTCATCGTCAGCTGCGAGTTCAGCGGCGAACTCCTCAAGGTCGACACCGCGAAGATGAAGGTCGTCGCCCAGCAGAAGCTCCCCTACGACGGGGCCATGCCGCAGGACGTGAAGATCTCGCCCGACGGCAAGAAGTTCTACATCGCCGACATGGAGGCCGACGGCATGTGGGTCCTCGACGGCGACACGTTCAAGAAGCCGACACTGCTGCCCACCGGCAAGGGCACCCACGGCCTCTACGTCAGCCGCGACTCCCGCGAGATGTACATCTCCAACCGCGGCGAGGGCACCATCTCGGTCTTCGACTTCCCGAAGAACAGACTCACCAAGAAGTGGAAGCTCCCGCAGGGCGGCAGCCCCGACATGGGCGGCGTCTCCGCGGACGGCAAGGTCCTGTGGCTCTCCGGCCGCTACGACGCCGAGGTCTACGCGATCGACACCACCACCGGGAAGCAGCTCGCCAGGATCCCCGTCGGCTCCGGCCCGCACGGACTCGCCGTCTACCCGCAGCCCGGCCGCTACTCCCTCGGCCACACCGGCGTCTTCCGCTGACCCGCGCCCGGTCCGCGCCCCCTGCGGGCTTGAGTCTCCCCCCGCTGGAAGGTCCAGACTCCTCGGCATGACCGACGACGGCCCGCACCTGCTCACCATCGGCCGGCTGGCCCGCCGCACCGGACTCACGGTGCGCACCATCCGCTACTGGTCCGACGAGGGCGTCCTGCACCCGGTGACCCGCAGCGACGGCGGCTACCGGCTGTACGACGCCGAGTCCGTGGCCCGACTCGAACTGATCCGCACCCTGCGGGAGCTGGGCCTCGGACTCGACGACGTCCGCCACGTGGTCGGCGGCGAGAAGGAACTCGCCGCCGTCGCCGCCGCCCACGTCGCCGCACTCGACGCCCAGATCCGCACCCTGCGGCTCAACCGGGCGGTGCTGTCGACGGTCGCCCAGCGCAACTCGACCGCCGAGGAGACGGCCCTCATGAACAAGCTCGCGCGGCTCTCCGCCACCGAACGCAAGCAGATCATCGACGACTTCATGGAGCAGACCTTCGGTGGCCTCGACACCGCCGACCCCGACATCCGCACCCGGCTGCGGATCATGGTCCCCGAACTGCCCGACGACCCGACGAGCACCCAGGTCGACGCCTGGGTCGCCCTCGCCGAACTCATGCAGGACCCCGACTTCCGCGCCCACATGCGGAGCATGATCGAGTTCAACGCCGCCGACCGCGGACCCGGCGTCGCACCCGGCACCTCCCTGTGGTTCATGAGCCGCCTCGTCCAGCTCGCCGGAGAGAGCCTGGAGCGCGGCATCGACCCCGCGTCCGAACGGGCGGGCACCGTCCTGGACGGCCTGCTCGGCGACGCCGACCGCTCCGAGGTCCTGCTCCGCCTGACGGCCGCGGCCAACGAGGACGTGGCCCGCTTCCGGCATCTCGTCTCGGTGGTGCGCGGCATGGACCCGCCGCCCCGGCAGGAGGCGGAGTTCACCTGGGTACTCGCCGCACTGCGCGCGCACGGCGCCGGATAACCTTGGCCCGTCAATCCGGCGGCGCGCCCCCTGCGGCGCGCCGCAGCAGTACGTAGACGAGGGGTGGTCCCGGTGGCGGACATCGAGGCGGCACGCAAGGCGTTCGAGCGGTTCGACGCGGACGGCGACGGCTTCATCACGGCGGCCGAGTACAAGAGCGCCATGGCGCAGATGGGCGACTTCCACGTCACCGAATCGGTGGCCGAGGCGCTCATCGCCAAGCAGGACACCAACGGCGACAAGGTCCTGTCCTTCGACGAGTTCTGGGCGAACCTCAACAAGATCTGAGCCCCGCACACCCTCGCGCCCACCGGCCCGGAGCCCTCGCGCTCCGGGCCGGTGGGCGCGTTGCCGCACCGGCCCCGCCGTCACCCTCACCCGGATCTCCCTCTTCCGGGCGATCCCCGGAATAGGCCGCGCCCGTCGTCGGTTGGCCCCCATGAGTATGCACATGCATATAACTCCGAAGGGCAGGCACGACATGAAGATCGGCATCATCGGCGCGGGCAACATCGGCGGCAACCTCACCCGGCGCCTCACCGCCGTCGGGCACGACGTGCACGTGGCCAACTCGCGCGGACCGCAGACGCTGTCGGCGCTCGCGCAGGAGACCGGGGCCACGGCCGCGACCGCCGAGGACGCGGTACGCGGCGCGCAGGTCGTCGTCGTCACCGTCCCGCTCAAGGCCGTGCCCGCGCTGCCCGCCGGGCTGCTCGACACGGCCGCGGACGACGTGGCCGTCATCGACACCGGCAACTACTACCCGCAGCAGCGCGACGGAAAGATCGCCGGGATCGAGGACGACGGGCTCACCGAGAGCCGCTGGACCGAGCGCCAGCTCGGGCACCAGGTGGTCAAGGCGTTCAACGGCACGTACGCGCAGGACATCATCGACAAGGCACGCCCGTCCGGCGACCCGCAGCGCGTCGCCCTGCCGATCGCCGGCGACGACGCCGCGGCCAAGCAGGCCGTCACCGCCCTCCTCGACGAGATCGGCTCCGACACCGTGGACGCCGGCGGCCAGGACGAGTCCTGGCGCCAGCAGCCCGGCACCCCCGTCTACGGACTGGCCGCGGACGCCGCCGCCGTGCGCAAGGCGCTCGACGCCGCGTCCCCGGAGCGCACCGCGGAGTGGCGCGCCTGAGCCCCGGACCGGACCGCCGTCAGGGCGTGGCCCACTCGCGCAGCGCCGACTTGCTCGCGAAGTCGGCCACGTCCTTGTCGAGCGGCGAGTCCGTGTACTGGTGGAAGCGCCACTTGGCCTTGATGCGCGGCTTGCCCGCGCTCACGTAGTCCGCGATCCACAGCGCGTCGCCCGCGTAGGACGTCGTGTCCACGTTCAGCCAGAAATTGCGGTTCGTGTAGAGCACCACGCGGTGATGCGGGCGGAGCTTCTTCACCTCACGGATGAAGCGGTCCTTCTCCGCGTTCGTCGCGTGCGTACCGTCGCCCGTCGTCTCCCAGTCCACGGCCAGGATGTCGCCCGCCTTCTCCGGGGCCTTGCTCACGAAGTACTCGGCCTGCGCCGTCAGGTTCCCCGGCCACAGGAAGTGGTAGAAGCCGACGACGCAGCCGGCGTCGCGGGCCAGCTTCGTCTGGTGGGACAGGCGGGGATTGACGTAACTGCGGCCCTCCGTCGCCTTGATGAAGACGAACGACAGGCCGTCCGTGTCGAACGTGGACTGGAACGAGCTGACATCGATACCGCGCAGCATGCGGGTCTCCTGTCGGTGGGGCGACGAGGTCGGACCCTCATGGTTCCCGGTCCGGCGGCGGTTGATGTCACGTTCCGCGACGCCCGTCCGTCGGTGTGGTGAAGCTTCGAACGGGAGATCACCATGTACGCGTTCTACGCCGCCGTCACGATGCTCGGCGCCGCCGTCTTCGGCGCGGCCGCCGTCGCCAACCTCTCCGGCCACTCCTACCCCCGCGCCCAGGCCGACCGGCTGGAGGTGCCGCGCTCCTGGATCCCGCTGCTCGGGGCCGCACTCGGCGCCGGGGCGCTCGGACTGCTCGCCGGGTTCGCCGTCCCCGGGGTCGGTGCCGCCGCCGCGACCGGCCTGGTCCTCTACTTCGTCGGGGCGCTCGCCACCCACGTCCTCGCCGGCGATCGCGCCCTCGGCTTCTGGGCGTTCTGTTTCGCGCTCGCCGTCGCGTCCCTCGTCCTGAGGCTCATCGTGTGAGGCGTGCCCCGGGGCTCACAACCAGCCCTGTCGCTGGGCCTGCAGCGCCAGTTGGAAACGGTTCGCGGCGCCCAGGCGGGCCATCAGGACCTGGAGGCGGCGGAAGAGGGTGCGGCGGCTCACGCCCAGCTCGCGGGCGATGACCTCGTCGCTCGCGCCCCCGGCGAGCAGCCACAGCAGCCGGCGGTCCGCAGGCGGCAGGCCACCCGGCCGTGCCGTGCTGCCGTGGAAGGGCAGCGCCTGCTGCCACGCCTGCTCGAAGAGGGCGACCAGCGCGGAGAACAGCCCGCACGGCTGGACCACCAGCATCGTGCTGAGCACGTCGGCCTCCCGGATCGACAGGGACACCAGCGCGTACGCGTCGTCGATGATCAGCAGCTTGACCGGCACCGACGGCAGCACCCGGGCCTGCTCGCCCGCGTTGATGCACGGCTCGACGGTGCGCTTGAAGTGGTCGGCGTGCTCGAGGGACTCGCGCGCGTAGACGACGCGTTGCGTGACGCCGCGGGCCAGGGTGTCGAGCGCGTCCTGCGCGGCCGTCGGCACGGGGGAGTACGGCGGTGACTCGAACTGCCGGATCTGGTGGCGGGCCGACGTCCACGCGTGGTGCATGCGCGGGCCGATGGCATCGCCGGTGACGAGCTCGACGAACTGGTCGTTGTACGCCGCGAGCCGGCGCCGCCGGAACGACTCGAAGGCGCCGGTGACCAGGGTGCGGGACGTCTCCAGCTCGGCCGCCCGGTGCCGCGCGAGGACCTCGAGCCCGGCCGTCGGCGCGACCGGCACCACCACGTCGCCGTCCGCCCCCGCCGCGCTGGTCAGACCGGCGTCCACGAGCTCCTCGTACGCCGCCGCGAGGCCGGGCCCGTCGAGCGCGGCCGCCGCGGCGACCTCCGTCAGCGGGGCCGGGGCCAGGTCGAGCAGGGCGCGGTAGAGCCCGGCCGCACCGGGGCCGAGCCCGAGGAGGCGCAGGGCCGCACCGAGCCGTTCGTTCGTCATGCCCGCCATTGTCGCCCGGCGCGGTGGCCGATCCGTGCCAGTGGCACGTCCGGGCGCCGTACGGGTTCCCCGGGCGCTACCGTCGCCGGGCCGCCGGGCGCCCGGCGGCGGACGACTGCGAAGGGCGGACACAGTGGCGACAGGCCGGAAGAACGGTGTGTACTCGGGGATCTCCGCGGAGCTGTCCGCATCCATGCGGACCGGCTGGGCGGACACCGAGCGGCGCGATCTGACCCCGGACCCGCAGGCTCCGTACGCGGCGGCCCGCCGCTCGGCGCTGTCGGCGTGCTTCCCGGGCGAGCGGCTCGTCGTCCCCTCCGGGAACCTCAAGGTCCGCTCGAACGACGACCCCTATCCGTTCCGGCCCTACTCCGGCTACGTCCACATGACCGGCGACCGCGCCCGCGACGGCGCCCTGGTCCTCGAACCCCGCGCGGACGGCGGCCACGACGCGTACTGCTACCAGCTGCCCCGCGACAGCCGTACCGACGACGAGTTCTGGACGGGGCCCTCGGCCGAGCTGTGGATGGGCCGGCGCGCCTCGCTCGCCGAGGCCGAGCGCGTCCTCGGACTGCCCTGCCGCGACGTGCGCGCGGCGGCGGACGACCTGGCCGCCGTGCGCGGGGTGCCGACCCGGATCGTGCGCGGGATCGACCCGGCGCTGGAGTCCGCCGTCGACACCGACGCGGAGAGGGACGCCGCGCTCGAGGAGGCGCTCTGCGACCTGCGCGCGGTGAAGGACGACTGGGAGATCGGCGAGCTGCGGGCCGCGGTGGACGCCACGGTGCGCGGGTTCACCGACGTCGTCGGCGAGCTGTCCCGCGCGGTCGCGACCTCCGAGCGGTGGATCGAGGGCACCTTCTTCCGCCGAGCCCGCCTGGAGGGCAACGCGGTGGGCTACGGCACGATCGCCGCCGCGGGCGAGCACGCCACGATCATGCACTGGACCGACAACGACGGCCCGGTCCGCCCCGGCGACCTGCTGCTGCTCGACGCGGGCGTCGAGGGGCGCACCCTGTACACCGCGGACGTCACCCGCACCCTCCCGGTCAGCGGGACGTTCACCCCCGTGCAGCGGCAGGTCTACGACGCCGTGCACGCGGCGCAGGAGGCGGGCTTCGCGGCGGTCAGGCCCGGCGCGGCGTACCGCGACTTCCACGAGGCGGCCCAGCGTCACCTCGCGGAGCAGCTCGTCGCGTGGGGCTTCGTCGAGGGGCCGGCCGAGCGGGCGTACGAGCTGGGGCTGCAGCGTCGCTTCACCATGGCCGGCACGGGCCACATGCTCGGTCTCGACGTGCACGACTGCGCCCAGGCGCGCACCGAGGCGTACGTCGACGGCGTGCTGGAGCCGGGCATGGTGCTGACCGTCGAGCCGGGCCTGTACTTCCAGCCGGACGACCTGACCGTCCCCGAGGAGTGGCGCGGCATCGGCGTCCGGATCGAGGACGACCTGCTCGTGACCGCCGACGGCCACGAGAACCTGTCCGCGGGGCTGCCGCGCTCGGCGGACGAGGTGGAGGCCTGGATGGCGCGCTGCGCGGGCTGACCGCGCGGGCCCGGCAGCCGGCCGGGAACCAGGTCAGGAGGCGGTGGCGCTCAGCACTCGATGATGTTCACCGCGAGCCCGCCGCGCGCCGTCTCCTTGTACTTGACGGACATGTCCGCGCCGGTCTCCTTCATGGTCTTGATGACCTTGTCGAGGGAGACCTTGTGCGAGCCGTCGCCGCGCATCGCCATCTTGGCGGCGGTGACGGCCTTGACCGCCGCCATGCCGTTGCGCTCGATGCACGGGATCTGGACCAGGCCGCCGACCGGGTCGCAGGTCAGGCCGAGGTTGTGCTCCATGCCGATCTCGGCCGCGTTCTCCACCTGCTCCGGGGAGCCGCCGAGGACCTCGGCGAGTGCGCCCGCCGCCATCGAGCAGGCGGAGCCGACCTCGCCCTGGCAGCCGACCTCGGCGCCGGAGATCGAGGCGTTCTCCTTGAAGAGCATGCCGATCGCGCCCGCCGCGAGCAGGAAGCGGACGACGCCCTCCTCGTCGGCGCCGGGCACGAAGTTCATGTAGTAGTGCAGGACGGCGGGGATGATGCCCGCCGCGCCGTTCGTCGGCGCGGTCACGACGCGGCCGCCCGCGGCGTTCTCCTCGTTGACCGCCATCGCGTAGAGCGTGATCCACTCCATGGCGTGGGCCAGCGGTTCGCCCTCGGCGCGCAGCTTGCGGGCCGAGCCGGCGGCGCGGCGGCGGACCTTGAGGCCGCCCGGCAGGATGCCCTCGTGCGCCATGCCGCGCGAGACGCAGGCCTGCATGACCCGCCAGATGTCGAGCAGGCCGGAGCGGATCTCGTCCTCGGTGCGCCAGGCCTTCTCGTTCTCCAGCATGAGCGCCGGGATCGACAGTCCGGTCTCCCGGGTGAGGCGCAGCAGCTCGTCGCCCGTCCGGAAGGGGTACTTCAGGGCCGTGTCGTCCGGGACGATCGGGTTGTCGCCGGCCACCGCGTCCTCGTCGATCACGAAGCCGCCGCCCACCGAGTAGTACGTCTTCGACAGCAGCTCCGCGCCCTCGGCGTCGTGGGCCCACAGCGTCATGCCGTTGGCGTGGTAGGGCAGGGCCTTGCGGCGGTGCAGGATCAGGTCGTCGTCGAAGGAGAACGGGATCTCGTGCGCGCCGAGCAGGCTGATCCGGCCGGTCTCCTTGATCGTCTCCACGCGCTCGTCGGCCCGCTCGACGTCGACGGTGCGCGGCGACTCGCCCTCCAGGCCGAGCAGTACCGCCTTCGGGGTGCCGTGGCCGTGGCCGGTCGCGCCCAGGGAACCGTAGAGCTCGGCGCGCAGCGCGGTGGTGTGGGCCAGCAGGCCCTCGTTCTTGAGGCGCCGCGCGAACATGCGGGCGGCGCGCATCGGGCCGACCGTGTGGGAGCTGGACGGGCCGATGCCGACCGAGAACAGGTCGAAGACCGAGATGGCCACGGGGGACTCCAAGGGGTGGGTGGTAGACGCCGTTGTCTGCCGGGGTGGTGCAGAGAAAGCGTGGGACAGCGGGTGACCGCGGGACAGCGGTCGGGGCACCGCGCGCTGGTCTCTTGTGTTCCAGTGTGCGCGGTGCCCCGTCAGGACGTACCCGTCAAAGGGTACGGAACCGTGTGGCGAGCCTTACAGGCCGGGGTACAGCGGGTGCTTGTCGGCCAGGGCGGTGACCCGGGCCTTGAGCGCGGCCGCGTCCGTCTCCCCGAAGGGGGCGGGCGCCATGAGTGCCTCGGCGATCACGTCGGCGACCTCGCGGAAGTCGTCGGCGTCGAAGCCGCGGGTGGCGAGCGCCGGCGTGCCGATGCGCAGGCCGGAGGTGACCATCGGCGGGCGCGGGTCGTTCGGGACCGCGTTGCGGTTGACCGTGATGCCGACCTCGTGGAGCCGGTCCTCGGCCTGCTGGCCGTCGAGCTCGGAGTCGCGCAGGTCGACGAGGACCAGGTGCACGTCCGTGCCGCCGGACAGCACGTTCACGCCGTGCTTGCGTGCGTCGTCCGAGGTCAGCCGCTCGGCGAGGATGCGGGCGCCCTCGACGGTGCGCTGCTGGCGCTCCTTGAAGCCCTCGCTCGCGGCGATCTTGAAGGAGACCGCCTTGGCCGCGATCACGTGCTCCAGGGGGCCGCCCTGGAAGCCCGGGAAGACGGACGAGTTGAGCTTCTTCGCGAAGTCCTTGCCGCGCGCGAGGATGATGCCGCCGCGCGGGCCGCCGAGCGTCTTGTGGGTCGTGGAGGTGACCACGTCCGCGTACGGCACCGGGTTGGGGTGCAGGCCGGCGGCGACGAGGCCCGCGAAGTGGGCCATGTCGACCCACAGGTACGCCTCGACCTCGTCGGCGATGCGACGGAACTCGGCGAAGTCGAGGTGGCGCGGGTACGCCGACCAGCCGGCGATGATCACCTTGGGGCGGTGCTCCTTGGCGAGCCGCTCGACCTCGGCCATGTCGACCAGGCCGGCGTCGTCCACGTGGTAGGCGACCACGTCGAACTGCTTGCCGGAGAAGTTCAGCCGCATGCCGTGGGTGAGGTGGCCGCCGTGCGCCAGGTCCAGGCCCAGGATCGTGTCGCCGGGCTTGGCGATGGCGAACAGCGCCGCCTGGTTCGCGGAGGCGCCCGAGTGGGGCTGCACGTTGGCGTACTCGGCGCCGAACAGGTCCTTGACCCGGTCGATGGCGATCTGCTCGGTGACGTCGACGTGCTCGCAGCCGCCGTAGTAGCGGCGGCCGGGGTAGCCCTCCGCGTACTTGTTGGTGAGGACCGAGCCCTGGGCCTCCATGACGGCGACCGGCGCGAAGTTCTCCGAGGCGATCATCTCGAGGGTCGACTGCTGGCGGCGCAGCTCGGCGTCGACGGCCTGCGCGACGTCCGGGTCGAGGTCGTGCAGGGACTCGTTGAGGACGGACTTGTCGGACGTATCGGTCATGGCGGGTCAGCTCCCGGAGAACTCGGTGTACTCGTCGGCGGTGAGCAGGTCCTTCGGCTCCTCGGCGACGCGGACCTTGAACAGCCAGCCGCCCTCGAAGGGGGCCGAGTTCACCAGGGCCGGGTCGTCGACGACGTCCTGGTTGGCCTCGACGACCTCGCCGGTGACGGGGGAGTAGAGGTCCGAGACCGACTTGGTGGACTCCAGCTCGCCGCAGCTCTCGCCCGCGGTGACGGTGTCGCCGACCTCGGGGAGCTGGGCGAACACGATGTCACCGAGCGCGTTGGCCGCGTGCTCCGTGATACCGATCGTGGCGACGCCGTCCTCGACGGCCGACAGCCACTCGTGCTCCTTGCTGTAACGCAGCTGCTGGGGGTTGCTCATGGTGCGAATTCTCCTGTACGCGGGAAGATGCTGCTGACAGAGGGGGCGCGGGGTACGCCGGGAGCCGGTGCGAGTGTCACTTCTGGCGCTTGTAGAACGGCAGAGCCACGACCTCGTAGGGCTCGTGCGTGCCGCGGATGTCCACGCCGACCCCGGCCGTGCCCGGCTCGGCGTGCGCGGCGTCGACGTACGCCATCGCGATCGGCCTGCCCAGCGTCGGGGACGGGGCACCGGAGGTGACCTCGCCGACGACCTGTCCGTCGACGACGACGGACATCCCGGCGCGCGGCACCCGGCGGCCCTCGGCGATCAGGCCGACGAGCTTGCGCGGCGGGGCGGCCTCGGCCTTCGCCGCGGCCGCCCGCAGCGCGTCGTGGCCGAGGAAGTCGTCGCCGTGCGAGGTCTTCTCGAACTTGACGACCCGGCCGAGACCGGCGTCGAACGGCGTGAGGTCCGTGGTCAGCTCGTGCCCGTACAGCGGCATCCCGGCCTCCAGACGGAGGGTGTCGCGGCAGGACAGGCCGCACGGGACCAGGCCGTACTCGGCGCCGGCGGCGGTCAGCGCCTGCCACAGCTTCTCGGCGTCGGCCGGGGCGACGAACAGCTCGAAGCCGTCCTCGCCGGTGTAGCCGGTGCGTGCGATGAGGGCCTCGACGCCCGCGACGGTGCCCGGCAGGCCCGCGTAGTACTTCAGGCCGTCCAGGTCGGCGTCCGTGACGGACTTCACGATCGCGGGGGAGTGCGGGCCCTGCACGGCCAGCAGCGCGTACGCGTCCCGGTCGTCGCGGACCTCGGCGTCGAACTCCTCGGCGCGGTTGCTCAGCTCGTTCAGGACGGTCTGGGCGTTGCCCGCGTTGGCGACGACCATGTACTCGGTCTCGCCGAGGCGGTAGACGATCAGGTCGTCCAGGATGCCGCCGTCCTCCTGGACGATCATCGTGTAGCGGGCGCGGCCGAGGCCGACCGAGCCGATGTTGCCGACCAGCGAGAAGTTCAGGAAGTCGACGGCCTCGGGGCCGGTGACGGTGATCTCGCCCATGTGGGACAGGTCGAACAGGCCGGCCGCGGTGCGCACGGCGGTGTGCTCGTCGCGCTCGCTGCCGTAGCGCAGCGGCATGTCCCAGCCGGCGAAGTCGGTCATGGTGGCGCCCAGCGAACGGTGCAGGGCGTCGAGGGCTGTCGTACGGGTGGTCATGATCGTGCTCCCGGGCGTGACGGCGATGGCAGAGGTCTCCGAAGGAGTTCCTCCCCATCTGTCATCGGAACCTGAGAGGTTCGCCCCGAGGGGCTTGCACCTTGGGTGGGGCCGCCGTACGTGACAGGGCGGCCCGCTTTTCAGATCTGCCTCGCCCGCGCGGTACGGGGCCTGAGAGATTCAAGGGAGGGACTTGCTCCTTCGGCGTCCGGGGCGACCCGGAACTCTCCCGCGCGGATTCAAGCGGCCGGTATGCAGTTTGCGCGCACATCATTGCATGCCGCTCGAACGGGGAAACCCCTTGTAGGGCATTACCTTCTCTTTACACTTGGCGGGCAGGAGTGCGTGACCGGAACGGGGAGGACGATCACGGTGCACAAGGCAGTCGCGGCGCCATACGCGATGACAGGGGCCGCGGCGGCGGGGGCGGCGGCGGGGCGGGTGCGGATCCCGCGGCAGCGCTCGGTGCGGGACCTGCGCGGGCGCGGCGGGCGGACCCCGCGCCGGATCGCCTTCGGCGACGGTGACCTGGTGGTGCTCTCGGGGCTGCCGGGCAGCGGGAAGTCCACGCTGATGCGGCGGGCCGTCACCGGCCTGCGCATCGACTCGCAGGACACCCGCGAGCGCTGGGCCGCCCGGATCCCGCGCTGGATCCCCTACGTCGTCTACCGGCCGCTGGTGCGCGCCGCGCACTACGCGGGGCTGCGCCGGGCCATGCGGTCCGGGGCGGGGGTCGTCGTGCACGACTGCGGGACACAGGCGTGGGTGCGGCGGTGGGTGACGCGGACGGCGCGGCGGCGCGGCGTGGCCGTGCACCTGCTGCTGCTCGACGTGCCCGCGCCGACGGCGCTCGAGGGGCAGCGGGACCGGGGGCGCGGGGTGAGCCGGTACGCGTTCGCCCGGCACCGGCGGGCGGTCGGGTCGCTCGTGGCCGAGGTGGAGCGGGGCGTGCTTCCTGCCGGGGTGGCGTCGGCGGTGCTGCTGGACCGGGCGGCGACGGATGCGCTGGGCGGGATCGCGTTCCGGGAGTGACCGCGGGCTGTGACATCGGCGGCTTCGCCGCGGGGCGCGAGAGGCCCCACCGGACGTGCACCCGATATCGTCGGTCGCCGGGCAACGACCGCTGGACAGAGGTAAGGCGCAGACATGGAGCACCCCGCAGGGACCACGTGGCCGGCGAACGAGCTGGAGGAAGTGCTCGCCGCCGCGGTGGGCCAACCCGGCGACGTCACCGGCCCCCGCATCGTCGAGGTGCTCGGCCGCAGCCACGTCTGGATACCCCTGCCCCAGGGCGGCGGCACGGCGAGCCGCGACCTCGACCTGCCCACCCTGGAGATCCAGGGCCAGGCCTTCGTCCCGGTGTTCACCTCGGAGCAGCAGTTCATGCAGGTCACGGGCGGCCGGATGGACTGCACCGTGGCCCCGGCCGCCGAGTTCGCCCGCGGTCTGCCCGCCCGTGCGGGCCTCGTCCTGAACCCGGACGGCGCCGTCGGCATGCCGCTGCCCCCGCCGGCCGTCGCCGAGCTGGCCCGCACCGGCCGCACCCCGCTGGACGGCCCGGCCGGCGGCGGCCGCGTCGTGCTGTCGGAGCCGGACTGGCAGGACGACCCGACGGACTTCCTGGCCGCGGTCAGGGAGGAGTTCGAGGCGGCCGGCGCCGTGGTCAGCGCCCGCCGCTGCCTCGCCTCCGTCGAGGACGCCGACCCGGCCCTGTTCGTCGGTGTGGAACTGGGCGGCTGGGAGGGCTCCGCGCACGACGTGGCGATGGACGCCCTGGGCCGGGCGCTCGGCCGCGCCCCGCTGGCCTGGCCGGTCAATCTGGTCTTCCTCGACGTGACCCGGGACCCGGTCGCCGACTGGATGCGGACCCACGTACGTCCGTTCTATCTGCGGGAAGGATGACGCCGTCCGTCAAGTCGGTGTCAGGAACGCCGCTTAAGCTGGTTT
>NZ_WWIA01000142.1 GCF_009870065.1 Streptomyces sp. SID5785
TCAGTAGCGGGGACAGGATTTGAACCTGCGACCTCTGGGTTATGAGCCCAGCGAGCTACCGAGCTGCTCCACCCCGCGTCGGTGAAACCAACAGTACGGCATGGACGTGGGTGAACGCGAATCGATTGCCTTCCGGAGCCCTGTCAGGCCGCCCGCGCGTGGGTGAGCGTCTCCCAGGCGACGAACAGGTCGTCGGTGCCCTCGGGCCGTACCTGACGGGTGAGCTTCGTGGTCTGCGGCAGGTCCATCTTCAGCCGCCCCTTCAGGTGCGCGAGGCCCACCTCGGTGTCCGGCCCCATGTCCCGCTGCACCTTGCCGCCGCACAGCCAGGCCGGCGCCTTGGCGCCGAGCTGGTACCTGGAGTGGAACTCGAGGGCGGCCGCGAGCCGGTCCTTCACCTCGCCGTAGAGGTCGACGCCCTGGTGCCAGGCGGTCTCGGCCATGTGGGAGGTGGCGGCCAGGGAGTAGCTGGCGTGCTTGAAGTTGCGGCAGGTCTCCTGCGCGAGCCCGTCCTTGAACGTGGTCTGCCCGAACCAGTACTTCTCGATCTTCTGCGGGGTGTCGATGTCGCTGCCCTCGGGCTTGACCGGCAGCTTCCCGTCCGAGGTCAGGTAGAAGTAGGCCGGGACGCGGGTGCGGAAGTGGTGCACGGCCTTGTCGAAGGCGGGCTTGTCGTTGAGGTACACGGCCATGCTCATCGTGGCGTCGGCCATGACGAGGTCCCAGTTGCCGTTGAAGTCGGCGGAGCCGCCCTGCACGACGGGCAGGTAGGCGTCGCGCAGCATCCGCTGGAACTTGAGCTCCTGCCCGTCCGGCCAGCCGTCGTACGTGTACTGCATCAGCTCGGCGGCCTTGGCCCAGGAGGTCGCGGCCCAGGCGGTCTGGAGCCCGGCGTTGCCCTCCGTGTGCTTCTTCACCTTGTCCGACCAGGCGTCCATGATCTGCACGGCCTTCTCGGCGTGCGCCTTCCTGCCCGTGATGTTCCAGAGCAGCGCCTGGGTGTACGCGGCGATGGCGTCCTCACGCTCCTCGACGCAGCCCTGCCCCGGCCGGGTGTCCGGCGGGCACTCCACCACCGCGTACGGCTTCGCCTTGTAGTCGAGGTCCGCGTACTTGCTCCGGCTCATCTGCCGGTACGCGGACAGCCAGGGCTCCTGCTTGCGGGCGACGTGCTGCCGCGCCGCCGTCAGCTGGGCCGTGCCGACCAGGACGCCGGGGTGCGCGAAGGTCTGGCCGGCCGGATGTTTCTCGGGACGGGCGGCGAGCTCCGCGCGGGTGGCGGCCGAGCCGCCGCACGCCGTGCCGCCGGCCATCAGTACGGGAATCAGCAGTCCCAGGAGAACGGCTCGCGCCCGCGTGCCCGCTGCCATGCAACACCTCCGGTTAGGCCCTAGGGTCACTGGAAGCGTCACCCGCCGTCGCGGCCCGCGCAGGATCTGTTGCGCCGGTAGGGAGCGTCACGCGGGTCAAGTTTCCCCAAAGCGCGCGAACGGGTCCCCTCCGCGGCCTCCGGTGGAAAACTGGATGCGTGAGCCGACCCAAGAGGCAGGATCTCGACGACCTGGTCAGGCTGCGGCGGGCCCGCGACCGGATGGACCGGGACTACGCCGAGCCGCTCGACGTCCCCGCGCTGGCCCAGGACGCCCTGATGTCGGCCGGGCACTTCTCACGCAGCTTCCGCGCCGCGTTCGGCGAGACCCCGTACAGCTATCTGATGACCCGCCGCATCGAGCGCGCGAAGGCGCTGCTGCGCCGCGGCGACCTGTCGGTGACCGAGGTCTGCTTCGCGGTGGGGTGCACGTCCCTGGGGACGTTCAGCACGCGCTTCACCGAGCTGGTCGGGGAGAGCCCGAGCGCGTACCGGGCCAGGGAGCACGGCGCCGACGCGGCGCTCCCGGCCTGCATGTCGAAGATCCACTCCCGCCCGCTGCGCAGGCCCTGAATCAGGCGCGCCGGTTCCCCGGACCACGTCAGGCCCGGGGAACCGGCGTTCCGCGGCGGTCGGCCCACCGTACGGATCAGGAGCTGACGTGCCGGTCGCACGGACCGCCCTTGCCTCCCTTGCAGGGCTCGCCGCGCTTGTTCTTCACCTTGACGGTGACGCTCTCGTGCGCACCGTCGACGACGTACGGGCCGGTCACCGGGTTGCGGGGCAGGATGTAGCCCTCCGGCACCGCCGTCTCGCGCAGGTAGTACGTCCCGTACGCGAGCGGGTCGAAGTCGCACGTGCCCTTGCTGTCCGTGGCGCAGCCCATGCCCGTCAGGGTGTCCGGGTCGCTGCCGCCGGTCTGCAGGCCGGCCCGGCCGTTCGACTCCTTCCACAGCTCGAACACGGCGCCCTCGAGGGCCCGGCCGGTCTTCGCGTCGGACTTCTTCAGATGGAGCGAACCCTCGGGCACCACCGGCGACTTGGTGTTCCGCGCGGTCACCGAGGCGCCCTCCTCCGCATTGGCGTCCGTGAGCTCCAGCGGGCCGAACACCGCCGGGTCCGGCAGCTCGTAGCCCTCGGGTGCGGCCGTCTCCTGCCAGTAGTACGTGCCGGTCGGCACGGTCTGCGCGCACGTGCCGGCCGCACCCGTCGTGCACGGGTCGCCGAGCTTCTCGTCGGCGTTGCTCCCGCCGGTCTGGAGCCCGGCCTCGCTGTTGCTCTCGCGCCACAGCTGGAACGTCGCGCCCGGCAGAGGATCACCGGTGCCCGCGTCGACCTTCCGCACCTCCACCCGGCCCTCGTCCGGGTTCACCGGCGTCTTCGTGTTCTCCGCCGTCGCCGTGACACCGGCACCGGCGTTGGCGTCCGTGAGCTCCAGCGGGCCGAACACCGCCGGGTCCGGCAGGTCGTAGCCATCGGGAGCGGCCGTCTCCTGCCAGTAGTACGTGCCGGGAGCGACGGTCTCCTCACAGATGCCGGAGGCGCCGGTGGTGCACGGGTCGCCCACCTCGGTGTCGGGGTCGTCGCCACCGGTCTGGAGTCCGTCGGTGCCGTTCGACTCCCTCCACAGCTGGAACTCCGCGCCCGGCAGTGGGTCACCGGAGTCCTTGTCGACCTTCTCGACACGGACCGAGCCGGTGCCGGAGGGCGTGGGGACCGAGTCGCACTCCAGCTCGGCGTCGAACGGGAAGTAGTGGATCTCGCCCGCGTTCACCGGGCCGCCGCCGGAACCGCCGGACAGCGGGCCCGCCACGAGTTCGCGGGTGATGATGTCGCCCTCGAGGTTCGCCGGGTCGAGGTCGGTGAGCTTGGCGCGCGGGGCGAAGATCGTGCCCTCGACGGTGTCGCCGTCCGCGATGGTGATGTCGGTGGCGTCCGCGAAGTTCCACAGGATGTACGGGGCCTGCTGCCCCGAGACACCGGCCATGGTGGGCGTGTGCCAGGTGAACTCGCCGCCGCTGCCGGTCGTGTCGACGCTCACGAGCAGGGGCGTGTCCTGCGTCGGCGGGTTCAGGAAGGTCAGCGTGTCGATGTTGTCGAGCTGCTCGCCCGTCAGGTGCAGCACATTGGTCTGCCCCGGGGTGAGCGCGATCTTGATGTTGGAGCCGGGGGGCACGGTGTTCTGGTCGGGCAGCGGGACGCCGTTGCCGTCGAGGAGCGTCACCGTCGTCCCGCACGAGGCCATCGTGTCGGCCCGGTCGCGGTAGGTCGAGAAGAGGGAGCCGAAGTCCATCAGCCCGGACTGGGTGACCGAGTCGGCCGGCTGCTGGGTCGTGAGCTGGACCCGCGGCGTCGAGTTGTAGCCGACGCCGTCGGCCACGACCTCCGTGTCGACGCTCGCCCCGTTCTGGTCCTGCGTGAGCACGTCACTGGCGGATGTGTCGCCGAACTTGGCGTACCCCTGCTGCAGCACCTGCATCACGCCGGCCGCGCTGGTGGCCGCGTAGTCGATGCCGCCGCCGACCAGCAGGGCCGTCGGGCGGGCGTCGCCGGGCGCGGTGAACGTGCCGGGGGTGTGCAGGGCGACGTTGTAGTTGTCCCCGAAGGCGAGGTTCCCGCCGACCGCGACCGGGCCCTCCGACTCGGTGCTGCCGAACGTCGCGTCGTCCTCGGTCACGACCCCGAAGCCGTTGTTCCCGGCCACCGGGTTGCCGATGTCGACGGGCTCGAGCGCGGCGGCGCCCGCCGGACCGCCGACGAACACCACGGCCGCGAGGAGCCCGGTGCCGGCCAGCCCGGCCGCGGCGCGCAGGCCGTGCCGCGGCCCCGCAGGACGTCTCTCGACCATCTGAAGAATCGGTTTTTTCATGGCCGAAAGGTATGAAACGAGCCACTGCACTCTCGGCCACCTGCACGGGACACCCCGACCGGGCACCCGTACGGTCACGCGGGGTACCGCCGAACGCCCTCCCCACGGAACGCGGAAGCGCCCGGGCCGGCCGAAGCCGCCCCGGGCGCTGTCCGGAAGCCGTAGACCCTGTGGGACTCGAACCCACAACCAATGGATTAAAAGTCCACTGCTCTGCCAATTGAGCTAAGGGTCCAGCACGCCGGCGTCCGTCGGCGCATCCCCGAGCATAGCCCGAGGATCCCGGGACGCCGATCGGGTATCGGCATCCCGGGGGTGTCCCCTACGGGCGCGGCGTCCCGCGCAGGAACCAGTGGCGGGCCGACACCGCCCACCACGTACCGGCGAAGCCGAGGACCACGAGGACGGCGACCGGCGCGTAGTTGAAGGTCTCCCAGGTGACCGGCGAGACCTGCGGAAGCATGAAGAGGACCGTGATGACGACGACCCAGGAGACCGCCACCACCCCGATGACGGTCGACCAGCGGCCCAGGTGCCAGGGCCCGCGCTCGAACGCGTCGCCCTTGCGCAGCCGCAGCAGGGTCGGGATGACGTACGCGATGTAGAGACCGATGACGGCGATCGAGGTCACGGCCGCGTACGCCGTGACGTTGATGAGGTACGGCAGGCCGAGGACCAGGGCGCCCGCCGCCGCGAGCCAGACCGCGGCGACCGGGGTGCGGGTGCGCGGGCTGACGGTGTGCCAGACGCGGGAGAAGGGCAGCGCCCCGTCGCGCGAGAAGGCGTAGATCATGCGGGAGTTGGCCGTCACCGAGGCCATGCCGCAGAACAGCTGGGCGCCGATCACGACGAGGAGGAGGAGCTTGCCGGTGGTGGCGCCGAGCGCGTCCAGGAGGATCTGCGCGGGAGGCGCCCCGGTCGGTGAGTCCAGGGCACCCTGGTACGACTGGATCGCGAACGTGAAGCCGAGCAGGAGCACGAAGCCTGCGATCCAGGAGGTCCAGATCGACCGCACGATGCCCTTCGGGCCGGCCGTGGACGCGTCGTGGGTCTCCTCGGTCATGTGGGCGGAGGCGTCGTAGCCGGTGAACGTGTACTGCGCCATGAGCAGGCCGATCAGGACCACGTAGACGCTGGAGCCCCAGCCGGTGTTGTTGACGAACTCGCCGAAGACGAACGACGCCGACTGGTGGTGGTCCGGGGTGAAGGCGAGCGCGGCGACGATGACGACGACGCCGAGGACGTGCCACCACACGCTGACGCTGTTGAGGAGCGCGACGATGCGCACGCCGAACGTGTTGAGCAGGCCGTGCAGCAGCAGGATCGCGGCGAAGAGCAGGATCGTGCGGCCGGGCGTCACCTCGAAGCCGAACTGGAGGTTCAGGTACGCGCCGAGGAAGGACGCGGCGCCGAAGTCGATGCCCGCGGTCACGGCGACCTGACCGAGCACGTTGAACCAGCCGGTGAACCAGGCCCAGGCCGCCGCCGACCGCTCCGGTGCCAGCCGGTGCGCCCAGAAGTAGAGGCCCGCCGACGTCGGGTACGCCGAACAGATCTCGGCCATCGCGAGCCCGACGAACAGCGTCATCAGGCCGACGCCGACCCAGCCCCAGGTGATGAGCACCGGGCCGCCCGTGTTCATGCCGAACAGGTACAGCGTCAGACAGCCGGACAGGACGGAGATGATGGTGAACGAGACGGCGTAGTTCGAGAAGGCCGACATCCTGCGGGCTAGCACCTGCGTGTAGCCGAGCTGGGCGAGCCGTTCCTCGTCCGAGCCGGCTCCCGCGGAGGCGGCTCCCGCCGGGCCGGCCTCCGTTCCGCCCGCCCCGTTCACCCCGATCGCTTTGTTCGCTTCACTTGTCATGCCCCCAGCGATGCCCGCGCGGGGCGCCCCGCATGCTGTGGATCACGGGGCGGCCGGAACGGGGGACGGAGAACGGGGAGCGGGGAACGGGGTCCGGAGAACGGCGACCGGGATACACGGAAGGGCCCGGGAGACAGTCGCTGTCTCCCGGGCCCTCACCTCACGTGTGCGGCTCAGCCGTTGCGCTTCCAGCGCGGCTTGTCGTCGCGGCGGCCGAAGGACGAGCCGGAGCCGGCGCCCCGGTGGTCGTCACGGCGGCCGTACGGGCGGTGGCCGCTGGAGGGACGGTCGTCGCGGCGGTCACGGTTGAACGGGCGGTCGCTGCCCCGGTGACCGGAGGGACGGTCGTCACGGCGGAAGCCGCCACGGTCGTCACGGCGCTCGAAGGAACGGCCACCACGGTCGTCGCGACGCTCGAAGGAACGGCCGCCACGGTCGTCACGGCGCTCGAAGGAACGGCCGCCGCGGTCGTCGCGGTTGAAGCCGCCGCGGTCGTCGCGGTTGTCGCGGCGGAAACCGCCACGGTCACCGCCCCGGTCACCACCGCGGTCGTCACGGCGCTCGAAAGAACGGCCACCACGGTCGTCACGGTTGTCGCGACGGAAACCACCACGGTCACCACCGCGGTCGTCACGGCGCTCGAAAGAACGGCCACCACGGTCGTCACGGTTGTCGCGACGGAAACCACCACGGTCACCGCCCCGGTCGTCACGACGGTCGTCACGGCGCTCGAAGGAACGGCCACCACGGTCACCACCGCGGTCGTTGTCCCGGCGGTCGCGGCGCTCGTAGTTGCCCCGCTCGTCCCGGCGCTGGCGCGGCTCGTACGAGGACGAGCGCTCCGGCTGCTCCGGGACCTCGGCGACGACGGCGGCAGCGGCCTCGGCCGCGGCGGCGACGGCCGCGGCCACGCCCTCCTCGTCCTCGCCGCGGTCACGGGCGGCGCGGGCGGTGAGGCGGTCGGCCTCCTCGCGCAGCTCGCCGGCGCGCCGGGTGGCGCGCTCCAGCTGCTTGGTCAGGGAGGCGACCTCGCGCTCGGCCTGCTGCGCCGCGTTGCCCGCGGACTCGGCCTGGACCTCGGTCATGGAGCGGGCGCCGGTGATCTCGGCGACCTCCGGCTCGAAGGCGGCGCCGCCCTGGATGATGTGCCGGCCGGCGTCGACGCCCGCGTCCTCCATGAGGCGGAAGATCTGGCGGCGCTGGTGCGGCAGCGACAGGGAGACGACGGTGCCGGTGCGGCCGGCGCGGGCCGTGCGGCCGGCGCGGTGCAGGTAGTCCTTGTGGTCGCCGGCCGGGTCCACGTTGAGGACCAGGTCGATGCCGTCGACGTGGATGCCGCGGGCGGCGACGTCGGTGGCGACCAGGACGTTGACGTAGCCGTCCTTGAAGTCGGCCAGGGTCCGGGTACGGGCGCCCTGGGTCATGCCGCCGTGCAGCGCGTCGGCCTTCACGCCGGAGTCGCGCAGCTGCTCGGCGACGCGGTCGGCGCCGAGCTGGGTGCGCACGAAGATGATCGTGCGGCCCTTGCGGGAGGCGATGGCCGCGGTGACCGGCGCCTTGTCCTTGGGCTTCACGATGAGGATGTGGTGCGACATGGTCGTGACGGCGCCCTGGGCGGCGTCGACCTCGTGGCTGACCGGGTCGTTCAGGTAGCGGGTGACGAGCGTCTTGATCTCGTTCTCCATGGTGGCGGAGAAGAGCATGCGCTGGCCGCCGGCCGGGACCTGGTCGAGCAGCTCGGTGACCTCGGGCAGGAAGCCCAGGTCGGACATCTGGTCGGCCTCGTCGAGGACGGCGACCTCGACGTTGCTCAGGTCGGCGGCGCCGCGGTTGATCAGGTCGCGCAGCCGGCCCGGGGTGGCGACGAGGATGTCGACGCCGCGCTCGAGGGCGTAGATCTGGTTGCCCATCGACGTACCGCCGCAGACGACCTTCATCTTGAGGCCGACCTGGTCGCCGTAGGGCTGGAGCGCGTCCGCGACCTGCATCGCGAGCTCACGCGTCGGCGTGAGGATGACGGCGCGGGGCTTGTGCTTCTCCGAGCGGCCGCCGGCCAGACGCGTCAGCGTCGGCAGGCCGAAGGAGAGGGTCTTGCCGGAGCCGGTGCGGCCACGGCCGAGGATGTCCTTGCCGGCCAGGGCGTCCGGGATGGTCGCGGCCTGGATCGGGAAGGGGGTGGTGACGCCGTTCTGCGCGAGCTTGCGCACGACCGGCTCGGGCAGACCGAGGTCCGCGAAGGTGATCGTGGGCTCGGCGGGCTCGGTGGCCTCGCCGACGGCTACGGCGTCGGTCGTCTCGTCCACCGCGATGGCCTGGACGGCGCCGCCGTCGACCTCGTCGTTCGCGGGCAGGACGGACTGGTCAGAATGAGAAATGGACATGCGAAATGCGAAACCTTCCGGAGTCTCGGCACGCGCCCGTCAACTCCGTGTATTCGCAGACTTGCAAATCGACCGCCTCAATGCGGTCCAGCCACGGCAAGGGAGAGTACGCGCCACGCGGCGCTCTCTTCTACGGCGCCGGGCAAATGGGATCAAACGATCTACCACCATACGCACCCACCCACCCCCGAGGCAAATGCGCCGCCTGAGACCCCGCTCACACGGGGGGGCTGGCACCCGGCCCGACCCGGCCCCCGGACAGGCCGAAGACAGGCCGGCAGGCCCTAGGCCGGCGCTCCCGCGCGGGGCTGCGGCTCCACCATCATGACGCGCGCCGCGCCCGCCTGGGGGTGCGCGGAGGACGACGGCTCCGCGGTCGTGGGGTCCGGCGACGGCGTCTCGGGCTCCGTGGGGTCCTCGGTCGGCGTCGGGTCCGGCCGCGTGGTGTGCGGCGGGCCCGGGCGGCCCGTGGTGGGCTTCCCCGGGCCCGGACGGGTCGGGCGGGCGCTGCGCGTGGCGGACGCGGAGGCCTCGGCGCCGCCGCCCTTGCCGTCGTCCTGCGCCGTGTCCGCGTCGCGGTCCGCCCGGTCC
>NZ_WWIA01000143.1 GCF_009870065.1 Streptomyces sp. SID5785
CGCGGGGAACTGCGCGACCAGCCCCCACCGGCCTCAGGGCGCGAGACGACCTTCCGCCCCGCGGCGATGGCGGACCCGCCCTCCACGTACGCTGGAAGCGATCGTCACCCCCCCCGCACCACTCGCATCAGCGGAGCACCTTTGAACGACCAGTCGGCCCCGTCGAGCGGACGCCCCGGCGGCAAGGCCACCCAGGGCAAGCCGCACCGCCGCCCGAAGAAGGACCCCGTCCGCATCCTCGCCTTCGAGGTGCTGCGCGCGGTGGACGAGCGCGACGCCTACGCGAACCTCGTCCTGCCCCCGCTCCTGCGCAAGGCCCGGCAGAAGGGGGACTTCGACAACCGCGACGCGGCGCTCGCGACCGAGCTGGTCTACGGGACGCTGCGCCGGCAGGGCACGTACGACGCGATCGTGGCCGCCTGCATCGACCGCCCGCTGCGCGAGGTCGACCCCCCGGTGCTCGACGTCCTGAACCTGGGCGTGCACCAGCTGCTCGGCACGCGGATCCCGACCCACGCCGCGGTCTCCGCCTCCGTGGAGCTCGCCCGGGTCGTGCTCGGCGACGGCCGCGCCAAGTTCGTCAACGCGGTGCTGCGCAAGGTCTCCCGGGACGACTTCGACACCTGGGTCGAGCGGGTCGCCCCGCCGTACGACGAGGACCCCGAGGACCATCTCGCGGTCGTCCATTCGCATCCGCGATGGGTCGTGTCGGCGCTGTGGGACTCGCTCGGCGGCGGCCGGGCGGGCATCGAGGATCTCCTCGACGCGGACAACGAACGCCCCGAGGTGACCCTCGTGGCACGCCCCGGACGCACCACGGCCGACGCGGTCCTCGCCGAGGTCGGAGAGGAGTCCGGGCTCCCCGGCCGCTGGTCGCCGTACGCGGTGCGGCTCGCGGAGGGCGGCGAGCCCGGCTCGTTCGACGTCGTGCGGTCCGGGCGGGCCGGGGTCCAGGACGAGGGCAGCCAGCTCGTCGCTCTCGCACTCGCGAACGCGCCGCTGGACGGCCCCGACACGCGGTGGCTGGACGGCTGTGCGGGCCCCGGCGGCAAGGCCGCCCTGCTCGCCGGGCTCGCCTCGCAGCGTGGCGCGACCCTGCTCGCGTCCGAGAAGCAGCCGCACCGTGCGGGCCTCGTCGCCAAGGCGCTGGACGGCAACCCGGGCCCGTACCAGGTGATCGCCGCCGACGGCACGCGCCCGCCGTGGCGCCCCGGCAGCTTCGACCGGGTCCTGATGGACGTCCCGTGCACCGGGCTCGGTGCCCTGCGGCGCCGCCCGGAGGCCCGCTGGCGTCGCCGTCCGGAGGACCTGGAGGGCTTCGGCCCGCTGCAGCGCACGCTGCTGCGGACCGCCCTGGAGGCGGTGCGGGTCGGCGGCGTCGTCGGGTACGCGACCTGCTCGCCGCACCTCGCCGAGACCCGGGCCGTCGTCGAGGACGTTCTCAAGTCCGCGCAGGGCGCCGAACTGATCGACGCGCGGCCCCTGTTCGAGGGCGTCGCGGGGCTCGGCGAGGGCCCCGACGTGCAGCTCTGGCCGCATCTGCACGGCACCGACGCGATGTACCTGGCGCTGATCCGGCGCACCTCGTGATCGTTTCGTAAGGTGCGGGTTCCCGCTCTGGTCTGGACCGGGGCGGGCAACCGGCGCCGGGCATGGCAGTCTTGGGTCATGGCCGCGCAGATCAACCCCAGCATCCTGTCCGCCGACTTCGCCCGCCTCGCGGACGAGGCGCAGGCGGTCGACGGCGCCGACTGGCTCCACGTCGACGTCATGGACAACCACTTCGTGCCGAACCTGACCCTGGGCGTCCCGATCGTGGAGTCGCTGGCGCGGGCGACCTCCACCCCGCTGGACTGCCACCTCATGATCGAGGACCCCGACCGCTGGGCCCCTCAGTACGTGGAGGCGGGCGCCGGTTCCGTGACCTTCCACGCGGAGGCCGCGCACGCCCCGGTCCGGCTGGCCAGGGAGATCCGGTCCCAGGGGGCGCGCGCGTCGATGGCCCTGAAGCCGGCGACGGCGATCGAGCCGTACGAGGACCTCCTGCCCGAGCTGGACATGCTGCTGATCATGACGGTTGAGCCCGGCTTCGGCGGGCAGGCGTTCCTGGACATCATGCTGCCGAAGATCCGCCGTACCCGTGAGCTGATCGCGAAGCACGGACTCGAGCTGTGGCTGCAGGTCGACGGCGGGGTGTCGGCGGCGACGATCGAGCGCTGCGCCGAGGCGGGCGCGGACGTGTTCGTCGCCGGTTCGGCGGTATACGGGGCGAAGGATCCGGCGGAGGCGGTCCGTGCACTGCGCACCCAGGCGGAGTCCGCCACGGCTGCCGCCGCGTGGGCGTGCGGCCACTGAGCGACGGGTTTGTGAACGGGGGCCATCGGGGCTGATCGACCGGGCCGAATCTGCAAGGATGAACAACAAATCCGGTTGTGAACAGCCGTGTGAGCCGTGACAGCGGTGTGTGACGTGTGAGTCGTGAACGTGTGAGTCGTGAAGAAGAGCAGTGAGGAGATCGCCGTGTCCGCATCATCGGCGGGACGCGCAGCCCTGCGGATGGGACCCGCGGAGCTCGTGCAGGCGGCGGCCATGGCCCGTCGCTTCTACCTCGAGGGCAAGTCCAAGATCCAGATCGCCGAGGAGTTCGGCGTGAGCCGCTTCAAGGTGGCCCGGGTCCTGGAGACCGCCCTCGAGCGAGATCTCGTGCGCATCGAGATCCGGGTGCCCGCCGAGCTGGACGCGGAGCGCTCCGACGCGCTGCGCGCCCGCTACGGGCTGCGGCACGCCGTCGTGGTCGAGTCCCCGGCGGAGGCGGACGAGTCGCCCGACCCGGAGAACCTGGGGGAGGTCGCCGCGGACCTGCTCGGCGAGCTCGTCACCGAGGGCGACGTCCTGGGCCTCGCCTGGGGCCGCTCCACCATCCACATGGCCGCTGCCCTCGACCGGCTGCCGCCGTGCACCGTGGTGCAGCTGACCGGTGTGTACGACGCGGGCACCGCCGAGCGCGGCTCCGTCGAGGCCGTGCGCCGCGCCGCCCAGGTCTCCGGCGGCGACGCCCACCCCATCTACGCGCCGATGCTGCTGCCGGACGCCGCGACCGCCGCGGCCCTGCGCAACCAGACGGGGATCGCCCGCGCCTTCGAGTACTTCGACAAGGTCACCGTCGCGTGCGTGTCGATCGGCTCGTGGGAGCCCGGCATCTCGACCGTGCACGACATGCTCAGCGACGAGGAGCGCGCGCACTACGCCTCGCTCGGCGTCGCCGCGGAGATGTCCGCGCACCTCTTCGACGCGCAGGGCCGGCGGGTCGGCCGGGACCTCGGTGAGCGCTGCATCACCGTCGAGGCGGACCGGCTGCGGCGCATACCCGAGGTCGTCGCGATCGCGGGCGGCCAGCGCAAGGCCGCCGCCATCGACGCCGTCCTGCGCTCGGGTCTGGTCACCAGCCTCGTCACCGACACGGCCGCGGCCGACTTCCTGCTGACGGCGGGACCCGCGCCGCGCCCCGCGCTGCAGCGCGCCGACCCCGACGGGGTCTGACCCGGCGCGCCCCGTGCGGGGTGCCCCGGAGCCGGGCGGGCACGCCGGCGCCGTGACAGCATCTGATCATGCTGTCACGGATGCTCGGCGGGCTTCTCGTCTGTCTGGGCCTGTTCGTCACGGGCTGTTCCACCGGGAGCGGCACGCCCGCGGGCCCGTCCTCGCCGACCGCGCGGTCCGCGCCCTCCTGGGCCGCGGGCATGGCGACCGTCCGGGAGGCGGACCTGCCCGCCGAGGCGCGTGCGACCCTGCGGCGCATCGACGCCGGTGGCCCCTTCCCGTACGCCAAGGACGGGACCGTCTTCGGGAACTTCGAGGGCGAGCTGCCCGAGGAGAAGCGCGGGTACTACCACGAGTACACCGTGCGCACCCCGGGCGAACGCGACCGCGGTGCGCGCCGCCTCGTCACCGGGAGCGGCGGCGAGACGTACTACACCGATGACCACTACGAGTCGTTCAAGGCGGTGCTGCGATGAGCGGGCTTCCCGCGTCCCCGGCCGACTGGACCGTGCGCACGCTCGACCTGGCGGGGGCGGCGGACAAGGCCGCGCTCCTGGACCGGACCGCCGACGCGCTGGCGCTGCCCTCCTGGTTCGGGCGGAACTGGGACGCCCTCGCCGATGTGCTGGGCGATCACGGACTGATGCCCGCAGGAGCGGCCGTCCTCGTCGTGTCCGGCTGGCGTGAGTTCGAGGCGCGCGATCCCGGGGCCTGGTCGGTCGCCGTCGAGGTCTTCGCCCAGGCCACGGCGATCACCGTGCTGCTCGCCCTCGGAGGTCCGGACGATCCGGGCTCGGATGATCATCCAAGGCCCGCCCCCTGACCTTGGGACGTTCGGCCCGGAGACGTCCTCGCGGGCGGCGTGGGAAAATGAAGTACGTGCTTTGTGCTCCGGCGGCACTCTTCCGGGGCCCCCTTCTACCGACTGGGATGTCCGCACGTGCGTTTCCTCAATGACATCAAGCCCGCGTACGACCTGACGTACGACGACGTCTTCATGGTGCCGAGCCGGAGCGCCGTCGGCTCCCGCCAGGCCGTGGACCTCTCGGCGCCGGACGGCACGGGCACCACGATCCCGCTGGTCGTGGCCAACATGACCGCGATCGCCGGCCGCCGCATGGCCGAGACGCTGGCCCGCCGCGGCGGCCTCGTCGTCATCCCGCAGGACATCCCGATCGAGGTCGTCACCGAGGTCATCGGCTGGGTCAAGACACGCCACCTCGTCCTCGACACGCCCATCGTGCTGGCCCCGCACCAGACCGTCGCCGACGCGCTGGCCCTGCTGCCCAAGCGCGCGCACAACGCGGGCGTCGTGGTCGACGAGGAGCAGCGTCCGGTCGGCGTCGTCACCGACCAGGACCTGAGCGGCGTGGACCGCTTCACGCAGCTGTCCGAGGTCATGTCGAAGGACCTGCTGCTGCTCGACGCGGACATCGACCCGCGCGACGCCTTCAACAAGCTGGACGGCGCCAACCGTCGCTACGCCCCGGCCGTGGACCGTGAGGGCCGCCTCGCGGGCATCCTCACCCGCACCGGCGCGCTGCGCGCCACGCTCTACACCCCGGCCACGGACGCGGACGGCAAGCTGCGCGTCGCGGCGGCCGTCGGGATCAACGGCGACGTGGCGGGCAAGGCCCAGCAGCTGCTCGACGCGGGCGTGGACACGCTCGTCATCGACACCGCGCACGGCCACCAGGAGTCGATGATCGAGGCGATCCGCAAGGTCCGCGCGCTCGACCCGCAGGTGCCGATCGTCGCGGGCAACATCGTGGCCGCCGAGGGCGTCAAGGACCTCATCGAGGCGGGCGCCGACATCATCAAGGTGGGCGTCGGACCCGGCGCCATGTGCACCACGCGCATGATGACCGGCGTCGGCCGGCCGCAGTTCTCCGCCGTTCTCGAGTGCGCCGCCGAGGCGAAGAAGTACGGCAAGCACGTGTGGGCCGACGGGGGAGTGCGCCACCCGCGCGACGTCGCCATGGCGCTCGCCGCCGGCGCGTCCAACGTGATGATCGGCTCCTGGTTCGCCGGGACCTACGAGTCCCCGGGCGACCTTCAGCACGACGCCCAGGGCCGTGCCTACAAGGAGTCCTTCGGCATGGCCTCGGCCCGCGCCGTGAAGAACCGCACCAGCGACGAGTCCTCCTACGACCGCGCCCGCAAGGCGCTGTTCGAGGAGGGCATCTCCACGTCGCGGATGTTCCTCGACCCGCAGCGTCCGGGCGTCGAGGACCTGATCGACTCGATCATCGCGGGCGTCCGCTCCTCCTGCACCTACGCCGGCGCCTCCTCGCTCGCCGAGTTCGAGGACAAGGCCGTCGTCGGCATCCAGTCCGCGGCCGGCTACGCCGAGGGCAAGCCGCTGCACGCCAGCTGGAGCTGACCGCCCAGGGCCTCCGAAGCACCGCCGAACCCCGCGCCCCGCACCAGGGACGCGGGGTTCGGTGCGTCAAGGGGTACGCAATGGACGTAACGGACCACGCAACGAACACCCGTCTGCCGGGCCGCTGCGCAACGATCTTGCGAGGGTGCGCAAGGTTGCTGCATTACAGCCGGGAAGCCGTGTCCTCTAGAGTCATCCGCTGTACGTGGCGTGGCGGGGGACGGCCTGCTCGGCGGTCCCCGGTCAGGGCGTGGGCCGCCGCGTCCCCCGCAGCCCATCCGGCAGCGACGAAGGAGCCCGGCCCGTGCTCGATCACGGCGCACCCCCGCGCACCCCCACCGCCGAGACCGCACCCGCGGGCCTCGGCACCCGACTCATGCGGCGCAAGCCGGTGGAACGCCTGGTCGCGGAGGGCGGACAGGGTGAGGGCGGCTCGCTGCGGCGCTCGCTCGGACTCTGGCAGCTGACCATGATCAGCATCGGTGCCACCCTCGGCACCGGCATCTTCGTCGTGCTCGGCGAGGCCGTCCCCAAGGCCGGTCCCGCGGTCACGCTGTCCTTCGTGATCGCCGGCCTGACGGCCCTCTTCTCGGCGCTCTCCTACGCCGAACTGGCCGGCACGATCCCGGTCGCCGGGTCCTCCTACTCGTACGCATACGCAACGATGGGCGAGCTCGTCGCCTGGATCTGCGGCTGGTGCCTGGTCCTCGAGTACGGCGTCTCGGTGGCCGCCGTCGCCGTCGGCTGGGGCGAGTACCTCAACGAACTGCTCGACGGCACGATCGGCGTCACCATCCCCGACGCGCTCTCCGCGCCGCCCGGCGACGGCGGCATCTTCAACCTGCCGGCGCTCATCGTGGTGCTGCTCGCGATGGCCTTCCTGCTCGGCGGCGCCCGCGAGTCCGCCCGCGCCAACACGATCATGGTCTGCGTGAAGATCGCGGCCCTGCTGCTCTTCTGCGCGATCGGCCTCAAGGGCTTCCAGTCCGGCAACTACGAGCACTTCATGCCGCTCGGCATGGCGGGCGTCAGCGCCGCCGGCGCCACGCTCTTCTTCTCCTACATCGGCTTCGACGCCGCCTCCACCGCCGGCGAGGAGGCCAGGAACGCGCAGCGCGACCTGCCGCGCGCCATCATGCTCTCGCTGGTCATCGTCACCGCGCTGTACGTCCTCGTCGCGGCGGTCGCCGTCGGCGCCCGGCCCTGGAAGCAGTTCAGTGACTCCGAGGCCGCGCTCGCCGGGATCATGAAGGACGTCACCGGCCAGTCGTTCTGGGCCACCCTGCTGGCCGCCGGTGCGGTCATCGCCATCGCCTCGGTCGTGCTGACCGTCCTCTACGGCCAGACCCGCGTCCTGTTCGCCATGTCGCGCGACGGCCTCGTGCCCAAGGTCTTCTCGAAGGTCCACCCGAGGACCGGCACGCCGCGCGTCAACACGGTCATCGTCTCCCTCTTCTGCGGCGTCCTCGCCGCGGCGATCCCGCTCGGCCAGCTCGCCGACGCCACCAGCATCGGCACGCTCTTCGCCTTCGCCCTGGTCAACATCGCCGTCATCGTGCTGCGCCGCACCCGCCCCGACATGAAGCGCACGTTCCGGGTGCCGCTCTCGCCCGCGCTGCCGATCATCGGCTTCGGCCTCTGCGTGTGGATGATGGGCAGTCTGTCCGCGATCACCTGGATCGTCTTCGGTGTCTGGATGGCCGTCGGGCTCGTGTTCTACTTCTGCTACGGGATGCGTCGCTCCCGCCTGGCTCCTGCACCCGCCGGTGCAGACGCAGAGAAGTGAACCGCCTGTCTTGCTGAACGATCTCGACGAACGCATCGTGCACGCCCTCGCCGAGGACGCCCGCCGCTCCTACGCCGACATCGGCCAGCTCGTCGGCCTGTCCGCGCCTGCCGTGAAGCGGCGCGTGGACCGGCTGCGGGCCACCGGCGCCATCACCGGCTTCACCGTGCGGGTGGACCCGGCGGCGCTCGGCTGGGAGACCGAGGGGTTCATCGAGATCTACTGCCGCCGCAACACCTCGCCGGACTCGATCCGGCGCGGCCTGGAGCGCTACCCCGAGGTCGCGGCCGCCTCCACCGTCACCGGGGAGGCGGACGCGCTCGTCCAGGTCTTCGCCTCCGACATGCGGCACTTCGAGCGCGTCCTGGAGCGCATCGCGGGCGAGCCCTTCGTCGAGCGGACCAAGTCCGTCCTCGTCCTCTCCCCGCTGCTGCGCCGCTTCACCAGCGGCTCGCCCGCCTGAGTCCGCTCAGTCGGTGCGGTACTCCGGCCGCCAGGGCAGCACCTGGAAGTCCCCGGTGCCCTTCTTCACCTTCTCGAACGGCGGCGCGCTCATGCAGCGCGGCACCTCGAGGCGGTCCGCGTCCGGGTTCGACCAGGTGTAGCCGAGCCGGTCCCTGTGCCCGTCGTCGGTCACGGAGATACCGACCCGCCTGCCCAGGTGCGGGGAGTCCGACTCCGTGACGACCCCCGTCATCACGGCCGTCCGCCCGCCGGTCATCAGGCAGTCGATCCGGCCCTTCGCCCAGGCGCCCTCGCCGTTCTTGTAGTGACTGAACGAGAAGGTGCCGTAGGCCTTCTCCGGCGACATGTTGTCCTTCGCCGCCAGATGCGCGTCGAACGTGAACGTGATGTCCTCGTGCGCCGCGGCCGGCCGCCACAGCCGGGCCGAGCCGGTCAGCGCCGCCGCCTCGCGGGAGACCGCGTGCTGCCGCGCCGTGGCCGGGCCGTCGAGGTCGACGCCGGCCGCGGCCG
>NZ_WWIA01000144.1 GCF_009870065.1 Streptomyces sp. SID5785
GCCGTTGAACTTGTTGTGGTCGCCGACCGTCGGACCCGACGACGTGTGCTGCCACATCGTGTGGAACGACCAGCCGGCCGGGAGCGCACCCACGCTGGACGCGTAGCGGGCGACCCACAGGGGGTTGGTGGAGCCGAAGCCCCGGTAGTTGCCGGTGCACTGCTTCCACCAGGTGGTGGAGGTGTAGATGACGGCGTCGCGGCCGGTGCGGGCCTTGTACCGCTTGAGGAAGTCACGGATCCAGCTGACGAGCTGGCCCGACGACTTGCCGTAACAGCTCGATCCGTAGGGGTTGTACTCGATGTCGAGCACACCCGGCAGCGTCTTCCCGTCGCGCGACCAGCCGCCGCCGTGGTCGACGAAGTAGTTGGCCTGCGCGGTGCCGCTCGCCGTGTTCGGCGTCGCGAAGTGGTAGGCGCCGCGGATCATGCCCACGTTGTACGAACCGCGGTACTGCTGCGCGAAGTAGGGGTTGCGGTACGACTTCCCCTCGGTGGCCTTCACGTAGGCCCACTTCACGCCGCTCTTCCAGAGGGTCGACCAGGCGACGTTGCGCTGGTGGCTGGAGACGTCGACGCCCTTGGTCTGGGCGACACGTGTCTCGACGGGGTATCCCTGGACGCCCTCGTGGTCGAGGACGCCCTCGCCCATGTAGGCGGTGCCCGGGACGGGGGGCCCGCCGGTGTCGTCCGCGGAGGCGAACCCGGTGGGCAGGGTCAGGAGCAGGACCTGGGAGGTGAGCAGGGCACCTGAGACGACTATGCGGCGCGTGCGCCCGGACGTTGCTGCGTGTGCGGTGTGCATGGGGCCATCTGACCGCCCGTCACCCCGGTCCGCATCCCGCGTTGGGCCAGACGGCGTCGCGGGCCCGTGCCACCCACCGGTGAAGGCGCTCGTGCCCGGACCGGTGCGGGATCGCGGGCGCGTCGAACTACTCTTCGGCTCATGGCCCTGGACCCCGAAGAGTTCTACGCGCACGCCCTCGCCGCGGCGGATGCCGAGCAGCGTCTCCCGCTCGCCCGTATGACCGGCTGGGACATCAGTCCGTTCCCTCAGGACGGCCTGCGGGTCTCCCCGCTGCGGCCGCCGGTGCTGCCCGAGCCGCCGCGGCACGGCGAGGACCCGGCGGACTGCGCGTCGTGCCGCGCCCGCGACGAGGGCATCTGGTTCGACGACCACTGGCGGCTGACCCGGATCCCGCGGGCCGGTGTCCCGTTGATCCTCATGCTGCACCCGCTCGACCACCACGACATGGCCGATCTGCCCGACGAACGGGCCGCAGACATGGGCGTGTTGACGGCCCATCTGACCCGTCACGTCCAGGCGGTGCCGCACATCTCCCGCGCCCACGTGTACCGCATCGGGGACGGCGGCGCCCATCTGCACCTCTGGTTCTTCGCGCGGCCCGAGGGGCAGGCGCAGCTCTACGGATCCTGGCTGCCGGTCTGGGACGATCTGCTGCCCGAGTACCCGGACGACGTGGCGGCGGCCGACGCCGAGCGCGTGGCGGACGCGCTGGTGGCCTCCTACGGCGGGCGCCGCACACCGCGGGCCGCCTGAAGCACACCGCGCGGCAGCACTCCGGCGCCGGGCCGGTCGGGCACGGAACGCCACCCGTGCCCGACCGGCCCTCCCCGGTCATCCCAACTTCGGCTCGATCCGGAAGAGTTCGCCGCCCACCTGGCCGACCAGTCCGTCACCGACGCGCATCAGCTCGGGAGCGATTCCGCCCTGCACCGGCCCCCGGGGCAGGGTGACCTGCCCGCGCCAGCGGACGGCCCCGCTGTCGAGATCGAGGCCCACGAGGTGACCGGAGGGGGCGAGGAAGTACGCGACCCGGTGCGTGAGGTCGACCGCGGCGGCCGACATCAGTTCCGCCATCCTCGTGTCGCGCGCGTCCTCCCGCAGTTTCAGACCGTGTGCCTGCGACCACAGGAGCCGGCCGTCGTCGGCCGCACGGGCCACCACATGCCCCTTACCGTCGCTGCCCAGGATCTTCCCGTCGGCGACCACGCCGGACGGCAGGTCCGCCACG
>NZ_WWIA01000016.1 GCF_009870065.1 Streptomyces sp. SID5785
GGGGACGGCGCCCTGACCGGCGGCATGGCCTGGGAGGCGCTGAACAACATCGCGGCCGCCAAGGACCGCCCGCTCGTCATCGTCGTCAACGACAACGAGCGCTCCTACGCGCCCACCATCGGCGGCCTCGCCAACCACCTGGCCACCCTGCGCACCACGAACGGCTACGAGCGCTTCCTGGCCCGCGGCAAGGACCTCCTGGAGCGCACCCCGGTCGTCGGCCGCCCGCTCTACGAGACCCTGCACGGCGCCAAGAAGGGCCTCAAGGACTTCATCTCGCCGCAGGGCATGTTCGAGGACCTCGGCCTCAAGTACGTCGGCCCCATCGACGGCCACGACATCGAGGCCCTGGAGTCCGCGCTGAACCGCGCCAAGCGCTTCGGCGGCCCCGTGATCGTGCACTGCCTCACCGAGAAGGGTCGCGGCTACACCCCGGCCCTCCAGGACGAGGCCGACCGCTTCCACGGCATCGGCCCCATCCACCCCGACACCGGCCTGCCGATCAAGGCCTCCGGCGCCGACTGGACCTCCGTGTTCGGCGACGAGATGGTCCAGCTCGGCAAGGAGCGCGAGGACATCGTCGCGATCACCGCCGCGATGCTCCAGCCGGTCGGCCTGAAGAAGTTCGCCGACGCGTTCCCCGACCGGGTCTACGACGTCGGCATCGCCGAGCAGCACGGCGCCACCTCGGCGGCCGGCCTCGCCGCGGGCGGCCTGCACCCGGTCTTCGCCGTCTACGCGACGTTCCTCAACCGCGCCTTCGACCAGCTCCTCATGGACGTGGCCCTGCACAAGTGCGGCGTCACCTTCGTCCTGGACCGAGCCGGCATCACCGGCACCGACGGCGCCTCGCACAACGGCATGTGGGACATGTCGATCCTCCAGGTCGTCCCCGGCATCCGGATCGCCGCGCCGCGCGACGCCGACCAGGTCCGCGCCCAGCTGCGCGAGGCCGTCCAGGTCGACGACGCGCCGACCGTCGTGCGCTACTCCAAGGGCGCCGTCGGCCCCGCCGTCGAGGCCGTCGGCACGGTCGGCGGCATGGACGTCCTGCGCGAGCCCGGCAGCGACCGGCCCGACGTCCTCCTCGTCTCCGTCGGCGCGCTCGCCCCGATGTGCCTCGAGATCGCCGGTCTGCTCGACAAGCAGGGCATCACCACGACCGTCGTCGACCCCCGCTGGGTCAAGCCGGTCGACGAGGCACTCGCCCCGCTGGCCGAGCGCCACCGCGTCGTCGTCACCGTCGAGGACAACTCGCGCGCCGGCGGCGTCGGCTCCGCGATCGCCCAGGCCCTGCGCGACGCCGGCGTCGACGTCCCGCTGCGCGACTTCGGCATCCCGCCGCGCTTCCTCGACCACGCCTCCCGCAAGGAGATCATGGCCGAGATCGGTCTGACCGCCCCGGACATCGCACGCCAGGTCACCGGCCTCGTCGCCAAGCTCGACGGCCGCTACGAGCGCGAGACGGCCCCCGCCGTGGAGCCCGCCCGGGACTGACTCGCACGCACCGCCACCGGGCCGGCCGGACCCCTCCAGGGGGCTCCGACCGGCCCGATCGTGTGAATGCCCCGCACCTCGGCGCGCGCCCCGGCCCGGATGCCCCAATCATGGGCGTACGGCCATGGGTACGGAGGTACGCCGATGAGCGTCGACCACCAGTCGCGCGGGAACGGGAACAGGTCCCTGTTCCGGACCAAGTCGGTCGAGCAGTCAATCCGGGACACCGAGGAGCCCGAGCACGCCCTGCGCAAGTCCCTCTCCGCGTGGGACCTCACCGTGTTCGGCGTCGGCGTCGTCATCGGCACCGGCATCTTCGTGCTCACCGGCAAGGTGGCGAAGGAGAACGCGGGACCGGCCACCGCGCTGGCCTTCGTCGCCGCGGGCATCGTCTGCGCCCTCGCCGCCCTGTGCTACGCGGAGTTCGCCTCCACCGTCCCGGTCGCCGGATCGGCGTACACGTTCGCGTACGCGTCGATCGGCGAACTGCCGGCCTGGATCATCGGCTGGGACCTCGTCCTGGAGTTCGCCCTCGGCACCGCGGTCGTCGCGGTCGGCTGGTCCGGGTACGTGCGCTCGCTGATGGACAACATCGGCTGGCACCTACCGGCCTCGCTGGAAGGGCCCGACGTACCGGGCGGCACCTTCGACATCCTCGCCTTCATCCTCGTCCTGGTGCTCACCGCGGTCCTCGTCCTCGGCATGAAGCTCTCCGCGCGCGTCACCAGCGTGGTCGTCGCCATCAAGGTGACCGTCGTGATGATCGTGATCGTCGCCGGTCTTTTCTTCGTCGTCGGTGACAACTACAAGCCGTTCATCCCGAAGGCGGTCACCCCGGAGGGCGGCGGCGGCTGGGAGACGGCGCCCCTGGTCCAGCTGATGTTCGGCTACCAGGCCACCAACTTCGGCCTCATGGGCATCTTCACCGCCGCCTCCATCGTCTTCTTCGCCTTCATCGGCTTCGACGTGGTCGCCACCGCCGCCGAGGAGACCAAGCTGCCGCAGCGCGACATGCCCCGCGGCATCCTCGGCTCGCTGCTCATCTGCACGATCCTCTACGTGGCCGTCGCCCTGGTCGTCACCGGCATGCAGAAGTACACGGAGCTGTCGGTGACCGCCCCGCTCGCCGACGCGTTCAAGGCCGTCGGGCATCCCTTCTACGCGGGCGTCATCAGTTTCGGCGCCGCCGTCGGCCTCACCACGGTCTGTCTGATCCTGCTGCTCGGACAGACCCGCGTGTTCTTCGCGATGAGCCGGGACGGGCTGCTGCCCACGTTCTTCTCCAAGACCCACCCGAAGTTCAGGACCCCGTACCGGCCGACGATCCTGCTCGGCGCGATCATCGCCGTCGTGGCCGGCTTCACCAGCATCAACGAGCTCGCGACCCTGGTGAACATCGGCACCCTGTTCGCGTTCGTGGTCGTCGCCGTGGGCGTGATCGTGCTCCGCCGCTCCCGCCCCGACCTGCCCCGGGCCTTCCGCACCCCGTGGGTCCCGGTCCTGCCGGTGATCTCGATCGCCGCGTCGCTGTGGCTGATGCTCAACCTGCCGGGCGAGACCTGGCTGCGCTTCGGCATCTGGATGGTGATCGGCATGGTCGTGTACTTCCTCTACGGCCGCCACCACAGCCGCCTCGGCCGCGAGGCCCTGGGCCGCACCGGACGCTCCTAGGAGGCGTCCCGTACGGCGCGCGGGCCCACACACCGCGCGCCGTGCCGGGTCACCCGCTCCCGCAGCTCCCGGTCGGCCGTGACCACCACGCACGGTCCCCGGCCCGCCTCGGCGGCCGCCCGCGCGAGCTCCACGATCAGATCGTCGCCGCTGCCCGGCGCCGACTCCACCCGCACCCCGGGCACCGGCGCCACGCCCCGCGCGGCGCCCTCCACGACGAGCACGAGGTCCAGCGGCCCCGGCAGCCCCGGGAACCCCTCCTGCGCGTGCGCGGCGAGCCGGTCCCGCAGCCGCTCGGCCGCCCCGCGCCGGTCCCGCCACCAGCCGTCGGGCACCGACCCGACGACATTGGCCCCGTCCACCACCACGGTGGTCGTCCCCGTCATCCCCGCCCGCCCTTCCGCCAACGGTCCGTCACCCGGCCGAAGGCGGCCACGACCCGGTCGGTGCGCCCCGCGTCGGTCCGGATGCGGTTGCTGAGCTCCACGTGCAGGAACGGTACGCGCTGCCGGGAGGCCGCGCGGCCCTGGACGTTGGAGCGGCCCTCCAGCGGACAGGAGCGGGCCCAGGCTCGGCACACCGCGAACCCGTCGTCGCGCAGGGCGTCGGCGAGGTCGCGGCCCTCGCCGCGGGCGACTGAGCCGCGTCCCGTCGAGGCGACGACGTCGTGACGGGCGGACGCGTCGGCGAAGCCGTGCACCTGCACGGCGGGAAGCGAACGCCTGACGAGCTCGTCCGCGACGGCGTCGAACACGGTGTCTCTGCGGTGGGCCACGTCCGACGCGTTCCCCCTGCCTGCTTTGCGATGCGCGCCTGCAATCAACAGAATGCCGCCCGGCGTGCCGCGCAGGACGCCGACGCCGACCCGCTCCGTATGGCGGTCGGCGACGGGATGGGGAACCTGGACCATCCAGCGTCGCCGCTCGGGCGTGCCGTCGTCGGCGACGTACACGCGGCCCCAGCCGCGCGGGGCGGGGCCCTCGTCGGACCGATCGGCGATCTCCGTGTAGCGCCTTCCGTCCGCCTCGTCGACGACCGTGCCGAGGGTGAAATCCACGTCGGACAGTGCCTGTTCAGCCTGCTCGCGGTGCCCTTCGACAAGCAGTCCGACGGCGCGGGCCACCGTCGCACGGTCGTCGGACGAGGGGGACCGGTAACCCGAGTCCGGGTCGAAGGGTGCGGTGTACCGCGCCACGCGCGCCAGCAGGTCGACCCTCTCCCGGCCGTCGGACCGCGCGGCGTCCGCGTGGCCCCCGCTATCGTCGCGGCCGGGGGTGAATGCGGTGAACATCACGCCGACGGAGACGACAACGACGAGGATTATTGCAATTGTTACCGTCTTTGTCCGGTTGCCCGTCATAGTTGTATAAAGATAGCCCGGTGATCAGACGCCCCATCCTCACCTCCCGTCGCGGCCGGTTCGGCATATCCGGCGCGGCCCTCGTCGTTCTCGCCGCGGGCGCCGCGGCCTGCGGACCGTTCGGCTCGGACGACGGCAAGCCTGCTGCCGCGGAAGGCCGTTCGTTCACCGTCGCTGCGGCCGGTGACATCCTCATCCACCCGGAGCTGACCGAACAGGCCGCCAAGGACGCGAAGACGACCGGCAACGGTGAGGCGGGGCTCGACTTCGACCCGATCATGGCCGGGATGAAGCCGGTGATCAGCAGAGCCGACCTGGCCATATGTCACTTCGAGCCGGTGGCGTCGGCGAGCCCGAAGGGTCCCTTCGAGAGCTTCCCCGCCTTCATCGTGCCGCCGCAGATCACCACGACGATCAAGAGCATCGGCTACGACACCTGCTCGACGGCCTCGAACCACAGCCTCGACCACGGGGCGACCGGCGTGACCAACACGCTGAACGCCCTGGACAAGGCAGGCGTCAAGCACACGGGTTCGGCGCGCAGCGCGGCCGAGGCGTCGAAGCCGAACATCATCGACGTCAAGGGCGTCAAGGTGGCCCAGCTGTCCTTCGCGGGCGGCTTCAACGGCCACGAGATCCCCGAGAAGAAGCCGTGGCTCGTCAACCAGACCTCGCTCCGGTCGATCAAGGCGGCCGAGCGGCGCGCCCGCACGGCCGGCGCCGACGTCGTCATCCTCAGCATCCACTGGGGGCGCGAGCACCAGCCGACGCCCAACGCGAACCAGCTGCGGCTGGCCCGCAGCATCGCCGAGGAGACCGGAATCGACCTGGTCATCGGCCACCACGCACATGTCGTCCAGCCGATGGAGAAGATCGACGGCACCTGGATCGCGTACGGGCTCGGCAATCAGATCGCGCGGCACGAGGTGCCCAGCGGGCTGTCCGAGGAGGGCGTCACCGGCTGGTTCGAATTCACCGAGCATGGCGGCGAGTGGGACGTGCAGGCCAAGTACGTGCCGACGTTCATCGAGATCCCGCCGGACCCGGACGAGACCGGCGCGGTGCCCGAGGGGTCGGTCGAGGACCATCGGCTGGTGGACGTGGCCGCGGCGCTGCGCGACGGCGACAAGCTCAGCGCCCAGCAGCGGGCCCGCTACCGGCTGGCGTTCGAGCGCACCGAGGGCACCCTGCTCAACCGCGGGGCCGGGCAGGACGGCCTGAAGCCGCTGCATCCGCTGCCCTGACCCGAGCGCACGGCCCGAACGCCACGGATCACGAAGATGTGGCTCAAACCGTGCTCTGCATCACATTGCCCCGTACACGTACAACCATCCGGTCTCGGCCACGGTCGGACGGTACTGGATCGCACGTGTGTGCCTAGTGCGGATCCCTGTGCGACTCACCCGGGGGGCGGGTCGCACGGAGCCCGGCACACCCGACATGCACGAGAGGAGCCCCCCGTTGGCCGCTTCCCAGGTGAAGCGACGGCACAAGGTCCGCAGACGGGCCGACATGTCCCTGCTCGGCGGCATCAGGCCGCCCATCGCACTCCTGTCGGTCCTGCTGCTCGCCCTGGCCGGAATCACCGCCCTGACCATGGGGCGCTCCGGTGACGGACCCGTGCCCAAGGCGGTGCTCCAATCGCAGCAGCACTTCGCGGAGGACGGCGCCGTCGCCCTGCGCGCCTCGCTCGACGAGTCGATCACCGACCTGAACCGGACGGCGAGCCTGTTCAGCGCCGGCCGCCCGGTGAGCGCCGACACCGTCCTCGACAAGGTCGGCAACGTCTACCAGAAGTGGCGCGGCTCGGCCGTCCTGGAGATCACGTCGGGGAAGCTGCTCGCCGCGCGCGGCGAGAGCGTTCCCGTCACCGCGATCGACCGCTCCGAGCTCGCCCGCGAGGACGGCCTGCGGCCCCGGCTGATCCGTCTGGACAACGGCGAGACCCGACTGCTCACCCTCGCGCTTCTCTCGTGGGAGGGGCGTCCGCAGGAGCTCCTCGTCACCACGAGCAGCCTCAAGTTCCCCGGCGTCAGCCTCGGCAAGTTCCGTGCCATCGCGGTCGTCGACGCGAAGGGCACCGTCCTGAGCAGCGACGGCATCCTCGCCCCCGAGCAGATCCTCTCGGACACGGTGAAGGAGGCGTCCGCCGCCTCCCGCGAGCAGCTCGACGACTTCGCGAAGGCCGCCGCGCGCAAGGCGTCCCGCGATCCGTCGACCACCAAGGAGCCCGGCTCCGGCGGCTATCTCGGCGTCAGCGGCTCCCTGCTCGGCGACACCGTCCAGGGCGACCGCGCGCTCGCCGGCTACGCCTCGCTCACCGGTTCCCAGCCCGGCGAGTTCACCCCGGCCAGCGAGCTCGGGCTCAACGTGGTCACGCTCGTCCACATCACGGACGAGGGCGTACACGTCGCGTCGCTCGCCTTCGGCCTGCTCGCTGCGGGAGCCCTGCTCCTCATCGGCGGCCTCACGGTCGCCCTGCTCCTGGGCACCGTGCAGCGCCCCATCGTGCGGCTGTTCCTCGAGAGCCGCCGGCTCACCCGCGGGGACCTCACCCGCCCCGTGACCGTGCCCCGCTTCGGCGAGGGCGCCCGCATCGGCACCTCGCTCGAGCGGCTGCGCCGCCAGCTGCTCGGCCAGGACGACGATGTGCCTGCGGCCCGGGGCCGCTTCGGTGCGCGCTCCCTCGTCGCGATCAGCGGAGCGCTGCTGCTCGTGTGGTGCATCCCCCTGGTCCTCTTCGTGAACCGGGCGGGCGGAGACGTCACCGTCCCGCAGCAGATGGTCAGCGACCAGCGCGAGCGCACCGACACTCTCGCCGACCGGCTCCGCCGCGCGCTCAACGAGGGCCACGCCGACCTCACCGCCGTCGGCACCCTCGTCGGCGACCGCACCGAGCCGGGACAGATCACCGAGGTGCTCGACCGCACCATGGCCGAGCACCCCCGCTACGACGCGCTGTACGTCCTCGACGAGAACGGCAAGGTCGTCGCCCGCTCCGGCGGTGACGTGCACAGCCCTTCCGGCAAGGGCCCGTCCGACAAACCCCTGCGCGTCCTCGACGACGCGGGCAAGAAGCCCGTGATCATCGGCACCGCCGAGATCCCGGGCCGCGACGGCGCCGCCGTCGTGGGCGAGTTCCGCGTCGACTTCCTGAACTCGCTGCTCAAGCGGCCAGGGCTCGGCACCGTGCGCGTCGTCGACAGCGACCGCAAGGTCATCGCGGGCAACTCCGGCTACCGGGAGTTCCAGAAGCTGCCCGGCCGCATCGACGAACTGGCCGACGCCACCAACCAGAAGGTCGGTATGGCCGCCAAGCCCAGCGGCGTCCTGTACCGCGACGGCGCCGCCGTCCAGCTCGCCGGAGCCGCCCCGTTCGCCGGAGGCGGTGCGGCCAAGGAGCTGAACTGGACCGTCGTGAGCTGGCAGCCCGCCTCCGGGCTGGCCATCCCCGCGTATCAGTACCAGAACCGCACCGTCCTCGCCGGGCTCCTCGGCATCACCGCGGCGGCCGCCTGCCTCGGCTGGCTGCACATCGTCGTGGTGCGCCCGCTGCGCGAACTCGCCCGCCAGGCCGAGGCCCTCGCGGGCGGCGACCGCAGGACCGTGCTGTACCCGCGCCACCACGACGAGGTCGGCGCCGTCGCGCGCAGCCTCGAACTCGTACGGCAGCAGCTCCAGGGACAACGGCATCAGCAGCGACGGCAGGGCGGCGCGCCGAGCGCCACCGCCGGAGCCGGAAGGAACCAGTAACCACCGTGCTCTTCCTCTACACCGTGCTCGTGGTGTGCGGAGCCGTCCTGCTGATCGCCGGAGTGATCGAACAGCGGCGGCACTACGTCAACCTCGACCACATCCCGACCCGCGTGCTCGTCAACGGCATCCGCGGCAAGTCCTCCATCACCAGGCTGTGCGCCGGCGCCCTGCGCGGCGGCGACCTCACCACGGTCGCCAAGACCACCGGCACCGCCGCCCGCTTCATCCACCCGGACGCCACCGAGGAGCCCGTCTACCGGAAGTTCGGCATCGCCAACGTCGTCGAGCAGATCGGCATCGTGCGCCGGGCCGCCGCCTACCACCCCGACGCGCTCGTCATCGAGTGCATGGCGGTCATGCCGGCGCTCCAGGAGATCAACCAGTCCAAGCTGATCCGCTCCACGATCGGCGTGCTCTGCAACGTCCGTGAGGACCACCTCGCCGAGATGGGCCCCACCCTCGACGACGTCGCCCGCTCCCTGTGCCGCTCCATGCCCGAGAACGGCATCTGCGTCACCGCCGAGGTCGACCGGTTCCACATCCTCCAGGAGGAGGCCGACGCACGGAACTGCGAGCTCGTCTACGCGGACCCGGAGATGGTCACGGACGAGGAGCTGCGCGGCTTCAGCTGGTTCACGTTCAAGGAGAACGTCGCCATCGCCCTCGTCGTCGCCGACCTCCTCGGCGTCGACCGGGCCACCGCGCTCCAGGGCATGTACGACGCCCCGCCGGACCCCGGTGTCCTCTCCGTCGAGCGGTACCTCACGCCGGACGACAAGAAGCTCCGCTTCGCGAACGTCTTCGCGGCCAACGACCCCGAGTCGACGCTGATGAACATCAACCAGCTGCTCGACCTCGGCGCCGTCCACCGGCCGCTCAGCGTGGTCATCAACTGCCGGCCCGACCGCGTCGAGCGCAACGGGCAGATGGGCGAGATCATCCCCGGCCTCGACCCCGAGCACGTCTTCGTCATCGGGCATCCCGCCAAGTCGGCCATCGACGCGATCCCGGCCGCCTACCGCGACCGCGCCGTCGACCTGGGCGGCGACCGGCGCGACCCCGAGGAGTTCATGGGACAGCTGCTGGGCCGGCTCGGCCCGGACTCCTCGCTCGTCGCCATCGGCAACATCCACGGCCAGGGCGAACACCTCCTGGAGTACCTCGCCGAGCTGCCCGCGGACGAGACGCCGGACCAGACGCAGGGCGGCACGGCACAAGCGACCCCGGCCGGCCCTGAGCACCCGGACCGGTCCGCCCTCGGGCCGCGCGAGCACGTCGAGACCGTCCAGCTGTACGCACCGCGCATCGACCCGTACCAGCAGTACTCGCCGGCGTACGAGGAGCGGTACACGTCGCCGCAGGCCGTCCCGGTCCAGCGCGACGCCCGCACCCCGTACCCGCAACCGCCGCGGCAGCAGCCGTTTCCGCACGTCACACCCCCGGCACGGGCCGCAGGACAGGACGCCCCGCGCGGCCTGTTCGAGCCCGTCGTACCGCCCACCCCGACCGCCGACGACTACGACCCGTGGCACGACCCCGCAGGAGAGCAGCACCGTTGATCCCCTCCGTCCTCACCCCCGAGATCGCCGCGGTGGGTATCGCCATCGGGCTGCTGTTCTCCCTGGTCTGCTACCTGACGACGAACCTGTCGCCCGGCGGCATGATCACCCCCGGCTGGCTGGCCCTGACCCTCGTCGAGGACCTGCAGCGCGCCGCGATGGTCGTCGGCGTCACCGTCCTCACCTACGCCGGCACCCTGCTGATGCAGAAGTACGTGATCCTCTACGGCAAGCGGCTCTTCGCCGCCGTCGTCCTGCTCGGCGTCACGCTCCAGGCCACCGTCATGATCGTGCTCTCCCTGGAGTTCCCGCTCATGTACGCGAACCAGACACTCGGCTTCATCGTCCCGGGCCTCATCGGCTACCAGCTGGTGCGCCAGCCCAAGGGGCCCACCCTGCTCGCGACCGGCTCCGTGACGCTCATGGCGTACGTCGTCCTGACCGCGGCCATCCTCCTCGGCTTCATGCCGTCCGCCTGACCGCCGACCCTTTTGACCGGAGCAGACTCCCATGCCTCCCAAGAAGAAGCGCCCCGTCCTGCACGCCGTCACCGTGCTCGCCCTGCTCGGCGCCAGCGGCTATCTCACCGTCGAGCTGAAGAAGGACGAGCAGGAGAAGGCGCCCGCGGTCCAGGCCGTCACCGACTCGCCGATGCTGGAGTCCAGCACCGGGCAGAAGGGTGGCAAGCAGACCTGGGAGCGCCTGAAGAACCCCGAGCGGTCCGTCCTGCGCGGCGAGAGCGGCCAGGTCCTCGCCATGTTCACCGACGGTGCCCGCACCGCCACCCTCAAGGGCCCCTCGCGTACCTTCACGGAGCCCGCCAGCACCAAGTCGCGGGTCGTGACCGAGGACTGGGTGCGGCTGATGCCCGAGACGTGGCGCAAGGGTTCCGAGAAGGAGAAGTGGTTCACGGACTGGTTCAAGGAGTTCTACGGCTCGGAGGAGGACGACCTTTTCGCGTACGCGTTCCAGTACGTCGAGGGCGCCCCGGTCAAGAAGGACGACGAGGGCATCGCGTACGCCGGTGACGCCAACTTCGGACCGATCAACCCGAACGGCTCAGAGGGCAACGACTTGCGGGACGAGCTCTCCGACTTCTACGACTACCTGGGCATCCCGTACACGTTCCGGGACGGCACCACCCAGACTCCCGAGTCGCGCCGGGCCCGCTCTGTCGACTGCTCCGGCTTCCAGCGCCTCATCTGGGGCTACCGGGCGCGCTACCCCCTGATGTCCTCGGACAAGTCGGGCGACGGCCTGCCCCGTACGGCCAACGGCATGGCCCGCTCCGAGGCGGGCACCGACATCATCCCGCTCAAGGGCGTCTCCGCCTCCGACCGGCCGACCTCGATCGATGTCCTGCAACCGGGTGACCTGGTCTTCTTCAAGCTGGACCAGCGCACAGGACAGCGCCTCGACCATGTCGGCATGTACATGGGCCACGACACCGACGGCCACATGATCTTCGTGTCCAGCCGTGAAGAGGTCAACGGCCCCACGATCGGCGACAAGGGCGGCACCTCCCGCCTCGACGGAAACGGCTACTACGCCAAGACGCTGCGCAGCGCCAAGCGCCTGTGAACCACCGGGGGCGGGCGCCGGTGGTGGTCCGCTCCCGCATATGGTGTTTGTGTGAACGGCGACTGGCTGATACGCGCGCGTGACGGCAGGCTCTGCTCCTACGGGTTCGCCCCCGGTGGTGACGCGGTCGTGCGGCGCACCGAGCTGAGCCCGGACGGGCCCTGGAGCGAGTCCGCGACGGTCGGCGGCGAGCAGCGGCTGCATCCGGTGCTCGGGCTGGCTCAGGGGCCCGGTGGTTACGTGCATCTCGCGTCCTGGCGGCCCACCGTTCCCGGTGAGTCGGGGCTCGTCCACTCCACGCACTTCCAGCCGCACCTGTCGGCCCTCGACTGGACCCCGATCGGCCACCCGAACAAGACCGGCGACCGCACGGGCCCGCCCGCCGTCGCCGTCGACGCGCAGGGCCGCGCCCATGTCTTCGTCCGCAACAAGGGCGGCGGCATCAGCATGCGAGCCCAGCGGGAGAAGGGCGGCTGGGCCCCCTGGCGGGACCTCGCCGGGACCGGGGTGCGCGGTGAACTCGCCGCGGTGGCCGACGAGTCCGGCCTCATCAGCGTCTACGCGGCCACGCCCGACGGCATCCTGCGCCGTCGTCAGCAGTCGGCCGGCACGGCGCTCGTGCCCGACGACAAGCCGCTGCCCGCGAACCCGCGCCCGGACACCCTGCGCGCCCTCGCCACCTCCGCCGAGCACACCACGCTCTTCTACACCGACGAGGACGGCGGCCTGTACGCGTGGCGCGGCGAGGCCGACCCCGTCCGGCTGATGAACGCGGCGGGGCCCGGACCGGTCGCCGCGATCCGCTGCCGTCTGGACGACGTGGACTGCACCCTGCTCGCCCAGCGCGCGGACAGCGGACGGGTCGCGTTCGCCGCGTACCCGACCGAGCTGGAGTCGGCCGGCGCCTGGTGGACCGAGTCGGGCCCCGCGCTGCCGCCGGACACGCAGATCGCCCTCGCGGAGGACGCGAACGGGCGGGTCGTCGCGGCCACGTACACCCCCGGAGCCCCGCCCCGGCTGGCCCTGACCCGCCGCAAGAACGAACCGGGCCTGGCCCTGGAGGCCTGGCGCCCGATCCCGTAGCCCCTGCCGGACGCAAGGCTGCGCCTTCCGGCGGCTGCGCCGCGTGGGCGCGATCTGTAGCCGGGTGGGCCGAGCGCGGAAAGGGGCGCGGGGCTGTGTCTTTCGGCGGCTGCGCCGCGTGGGCGCGATCGGGCGCGGGGTGGGCCGAGCGCGGAAAGGGGCGCGGGGCTGTGTCTTTCGGCGGCTGCGCCGCGTGGGCGCGATCGGGCGCCGGTTGGGCCGAGCGCAGAAAGGGGCGCGGGGAACTGCGTGATCAGCCACCACTGATCCGCAGTCGCCCGCGCCCCTCAGCCGACCCGACGGTCAGGCGCGACCCGCATCGGAACTACGCCGGCACGCTCGCGACCCCGGCCTCCAGGAACCGCTTCCCGGTGACCCGCTCGGAGACGCCCTCACGGTCCAGGTACGGGGTGATGCCACCCAGGTGGAAGGGCCAGCCCGCACCCGTGATCAGGCACAGGTCGATGTCCTGCGCCTCGGCGACGACACCCTCGTCGAGCATGAGCCCGATCTCCTGGGCGACGGCGTCGAGCACGCGGTCGCGGACCTGCTCCTCGGTCAGGACGACATCGCCCTGCTTCAGGAGCGCGGCGACCTCGGGGTCCAGCTCCGGCTTGAAGTCGTTCTCGGCGGAGTAGACGTAGAAGCCGCGCTTGCCGGCCTTGACGACGGCCGCCAGGTTCGGCGAGACGGTGAAGCGCTCCGGGAAGGCGCGGTTCAGGGTCTCCGAGACGTGCAGACCGATGGCGGGACCGACCAGCTCGAGGAGGACGAGCGGGGACATCGGCAGGCCCAGGGGCTCCACCGCCTTCTCCGCCACCTCGACCGGCGTGCCCTCGTCGATGACGTTCTGGATCTCGCCCATGAAGCGGGTCAGGATGCGGTTCACGACGAACGCCGGGGCGTCCTTCACGAGCACCGCGGTCTTCTTCAGCTTCTTGGCGACGCCGAACGCCGTGGCGAGCGCCGCGTCGTCCGTCCGTTCGCCGCGCACGATCTCCAGGAGCGGGAGGATCGCGACCGGGTTGAAGAAGTGGAAGCCGACGACCCGCTCGGGGTGCTTCAGCTTCGACGCCATCTCGGTGACCGAGAGGGACGAGGTGTTCGTGGCGAGGATCGCGTGCGCCGGGGCGACGGCCTCGACCTCGGCGAACACCTGCTGCTTGACGCCGATCTCCTCGAAGACGGCCTCGATGATGAAGTCGGCGTCGGAGAAGCCCTCCGCCTTGTCGAGGACGCCGGAGACCAGGGCCTTCAGGCGGTTGGCCTTGTCCTGGTTGATGCGGCGCTTGCCGAGCAGCTTGTCGATCTCGGCGTGGACGTAGCCCACACCCTTGTCGACGCGCTCCTGGTCGATGTCGGTCAGGACGACCGGCACCTCGAGGCGGCGCAGGAAGAGCAGGGCGAGCTGCGAGGCCATCAGACCGGCGCCGACGACGCCGACCTTGGAGACCGGGCGCGCCAGGTTCTTGTCCGGGGCGCCGGCGGGACGCTTGCCGCGCTTCTGCACCAGGTTGAACGAGTAGATGCCGGCGCGCAGTTCGCCGCCCATGATGAGGTCGGCGAGCGCCTTGTCCTCGGCGTCGAAACCGGCCTGGAGGTCACCGGACTTGGCGGCCGCGATGATGTCGAGCGCGCGGTAGGCGGCCGGGGCCGCGCCGTGCACCTTGGAGTCGGCGATGGCGGTGCCGCGCGCGACGGCCTGGTCCCAGGCCTCGCCGCGGTCGACGTCCGGGCGCTCGACCTTGACGTCGCCCTTCAGCACCTGGGCGGTCCAGATCAGCGACTGCTCGAGGAAGTCGGCGCCCTCGAAGAGCGCGTCGGCGATCCCGAGTTCGAAGACCTGCTTGCCCTTGAGCTGCTTGTTCTGGTTGAGGCTGTTCTCGATGATGACCGAGACGGCCTTGTCGGCGCCGATCAGGTTCGGCAGCAGGGCGCAGCCGCCCCACCCGGGGACCAGGCCGAGGAAGACCTCGGGCAGCGAGAACGCGGGCAGCGCCTTGGAGACGGTGCGGTACGAGCAGTGCAGACCGACCTCGACGCCACCGCCCATCGCGGCACCGTTGTAGTACGCGAACGTCGGTACGGCGAGACCGGCGAGGCGCTTGAAGACCTCGTGGCCGCCCTTGCCGATGGCGAGCGCGTCGTCGTGGTTCTTCAGCAGCTCGACGCCCTTGAGGTCGGCGCCGACGGCGAAGATGAACGGCTTGCCGGTGACACCGACACCGACGATCTCGCCGGCCGCGGCCTCCGCCTCGACCTGGTCGATCGCGACGTTCAGGTTCGCGAGCGAACCCGGGCCGAACGTGGTCGGCTTGGTGTGGTCGAAGCCGTTGTCCAGCGTGATGAGGGCGAAGCGGCCCGCACCGTGGGGCAGTTCGAGGTGGCGTACGTGCGCGGACGTGACGACCTCACCGGGGAACAGCTCGGCCGCACCCTTCAGAAGCTCGGCGGTGGTGCTCACTTGTCCCCCTCGAAGTGCGGGTTTTCCCAGATGACCGTCGCGCCCATGCCGAAGCCGACGCACATGGTGGTGAGGCCGTAGCGGACCTCGGGCTGCTCCTCGAACTGGCGGGCCAGCTGCGTCATCAGACGGACGCCGGAGGAGGCGAGCGGGTGGCCGAAGGCGATGGCGCCGCCGTACTGGTTGACGCGGGCGTCGTCGTCGGCGATGCCGTAGTGCTCGAGGAACGCGAGCACCTGCACGGCGAAGGCCTCGTTGACCTCGAAGAGGCCGATGTCCGAGATGGAGAGCCCCGCCTTGGCGAGGGCCTTCTCGGTGGCCGGGATCGGGCCGTAGCCCATGACCTCGGGCTCGACGCCGGCGAAGGCGTAGGAGACGAGGCGCATCTTGACCGGGAGGTTGTGCTCCCGGGCGAAGTCCTCGGAGGCGATGATCGAGGCGGTGGCGCCGTCGTTGAGACCCGCGGCGTTACCGGCGGTGACCCGGCCGTGCGTGCGGAACGGCGTCTTCAGGCCGGACAGGTTCTCCAGCGTGGTGCCCGGGCGCATCGGCTCGTCGGCCGTGACGAGGCCCCAGCCGGTCTCGCCGACCTCGGCGTTGGTGTTGCGCACGGAGATCGGGACCAGGTCCTGCTGGATCTTGCCGTTCGCGTACGCCTTCGCGGCCTTCTCCTGCGAGCGCACGGCGTACTCGTCGGCGCGCTGCTTGGTGATGGTCGGGTAGCGGTCGTGCAGGTTCTCGGCGGTCATGCCCATGAACAGGGCGGACTCGTCGACCAGCTTCTCGCTGACGAACCGGGGGTTCGGGTCGACGCCCTCACCCATGGGGTGGCGGCCCATGTGCTCGACGCCGCCCGCGATCACCGCGTCGTACGCGCCGAACGCGATCGAGCCCGCGGTCGTCGTCACGGCGGTCAGCGCACCGGCGCACATGCGGTCGATCGAGTAGCCGGGCACGGACTGCGGGAGTCCGGCCAGGATGCCGGCCGTGCGGCCCAGGGTCAGGCCCTGGTCACCGATCTGGGTGGTCGCGGCGATGGCGACCTCGTCGATCGTGGCGGGGTCCAGGTCGGGGTTCCGGCGCAGCAGCTCGCGGATCGCCTTGACGACCAGGTCGTCGGCCCGGGTCTCGTGGTAGATGCCCTTCGGGCCCGCCTTGCCGAACGGGGTGCGGACGCCGTCGACGAAGACGACGTCCCTGACGGTACGAGGCACGATGGCTCTCCTCCAGGATGCGGGACGGCACTGCCACGGCGCGCGACTGAGCGCGCGCTCACCCCTTCATGCTACTTGCGGGTAACCATGCTGCCCAGCCCCCTCGCCCGGAGCGGCGAACGTCACATCGCCGGAGCGCCGCCCGCCGGGTCGCCGACCGCGGGTCGACGGGCCGATGACAGGAACCCGAGAGGAGCCCGGGAAGCGCTCGAGAGGAGCCCGGGAAGCGCGCGAGAAGCGCCCCCGAGACGAGGCACACAAGGTGCCTATCCCAGAGGCGCTCGGAACCGCGCGAGCAGCCACGACGAACCCGCAGCCGCCCGCCGGGGCGCCCGCTCCCGCTGCGACAGGGTGCCGGTCAGCCCCGCGCAGCGGACAGCGCCGTGACCAGGACCGGGGTCACCTGCTCGATCTGCCAGCGCCGCGCCCCGTGCGAGCCGAGCGCCGCCGCCACCGAGTCCGCGTCCACGGAGGCCGGCGGCTCCCAGCACACCCGGCGGACCGTGTCCGGGGTGATCAGGTTCTCCTGCGGCATGGTGAGCTGCTCGGCCAGCGCCGAGACCCCG
>NZ_WWIA01000145.1 GCF_009870065.1 Streptomyces sp. SID5785
TGGCGCAGCCAGTCCTGGAGTTCCTCGACGCCGGCGGCCCGGCGTCCCGTGGCCCGGGCCAGGGCGAGGACGAGGCCGTACTCCCGCTTGGCGGCGTCGCTCTCGATCCGGGGCCGCAGCACCGCGTACACGTCGCGTTCCTGGCCGCGCCGCAGCGTGCGGTCGAGGCGACCGAGGTCCCGTCCGCCGCTGTGGCCGTGCAGGGCCGTGAGGGCGTCGAGCGCCCAGGTGGCGTGCTCGGTTCCGGGCCCTGCGGCGTGCTCGCGCAGAATGCCGAGCGCGAGACGGGACACGGCACCGCTGGTGGGGTACGAGCGGTCGCGTGCCTGGAGCGCGTCGGTGACCAGACGGTCGAGGTGCGGCAGCGCGGCGGGCTCCCACAGACGCGGGTGCACGTCGTCGGCGAGGGCGCGCAGGGCGGCGCCGCGCACCAGGTCCTGTTCGTTGCGCAGCCGCCCGGCGAGTTCCTCGGCGAGGGCGGTCGTCGCGGCGGGGTCCCCGGTGCGGGCGGTGTGGCGCACGGAGAGCGGCCAGACCGCGGCGCGTTCCTCGGCGCGCGGCCGACGCGTGGCGGCGCTCAGCGCCTCCTGTGCTTCTGCGGTCGGCAGGTAGGACTCGGCGGTGAGAACGGTGAGCCAGTCGTCGCCCCTCTGGCGTGCTGTGCGGGCGGCGTGCCGCGCGACGGTGGCGACGTGCCGGTGGGGCAGGGCGTCGAGCACGGCGGTGTGGACACCCTCGTGGTCGGCCCCTCGCCCGGCCGTGGCGGTCTCGTACGTGGCCCAACGGTCGGCCGGCGCCTGGGCGTTCAGGAGGGCGGCGAGGTCGTCCGGGTGCGCCGCGAGGGTGCGGGCCCAGTCGGCGAGTTCCGGTGCGCCGGAGCGGGCCAGGGTGCGCAGCGCGGAGGGGCTCAGCTGTCGTGGCCCGGGCAGCGACCGGCGCCACGGGCCCGCGTACCAGCGCAGGACGCGCGCCGGGTCGGCCTGGGCGAGGACGGCGAGGCAGGAGCCGATCCGGTACGGCAACCGGTCGGCCGGGTAGGTGTCGAGCAGCCCGAGCACGCGCCGCGGGTGGGCCGGGGCGAGGGCCGTCAGCATGCGGGCGTGGTGCTCGCACCACCGAGTGCGGGCCGTGGGCGGCAGGGCGGCGAGTGCCCGCTCCGCGACGTCCAGCAGGGTCTCGGGGTGTCGCCGGGCCAGTCCCGACCAGCCGCGCACCGCGTGGAACACCTGCGGCAGCAGTCGCGCCACGACGTCGGGCGAGCAGCCGGGCAGCAGCTTGGCCGCTTCGGTGTCGCCCCACTGGTCGCGCACCGTGTCGACGAGGCGGTCGGCGAGCGCGGGGCGCCGCCCGCGTGCGAGATGGCGCAGAATCCCGGCACGCACCACGGCGGGCGCGTCGTGCAACGCGGTCTCGAACGCGGCGTCCGGTACGGGCAGCCCCTGGGCGGCGCGCAGCGCGTGCCCGCGCACGAACGAGTCGGGATCGGCCAGGTGGGACGCGACCCAGCCGGTGTCCCGGCCGACGCACGCGAGCAAGGCGCCGGTCCCCCGCTCGTACGCGCCGCGTCCGTCCAGCTCTCTGATCAGGGCGGCCAGTTCACCGGTCCCGGCCAGCTCCCGCGCCGTGCGGGCGATCTCGCGGACGCGTTGCGGATAGGCAAGGGGGTCGAGTCGGTCGAGGAACGGTGCGGCGGTCACACGGGCGTCGGACATGGGACGAGTGTGCCTGCCGCCACCGGCCGGGCCCAACGAATATCGCCCCGCCCGCTCAGTGGGTTCTCCCGCTGAGCTG
>NZ_WWIA01000146.1 GCF_009870065.1 Streptomyces sp. SID5785
TGCGCCATGAGCACCACCCCGAGGTCCGAGGGCTCGAAGTCGGCCCGCAGCGCACCGGCCGCCTGGGCCCTGCGCACCAGGGTCCGCAGCTCCCCCTCCGCACGCCGCCTGGCCCGCGCGTGCGCGGCCGACGTGTCCGGGGACGCCGCCATGAACGCCGCGGGGAAGCCGCGCTCCTCCCGTTGCAGGGCGCACACGGTCTCGACGAGCCGCCGGAAGCCCCGCCACGGATCGGGATCGGCGAGCGCGTCGGTCAGCGCGCCCGCACAGGTCCGCATCTGCTGCTCGAACGCGCCCTGCACGAGCACGTCCCGGGTCGGGAAGTGCCGGTAGAGCGTCGCGACCCCGACGCCGGCCCGGCGGGCCACGGTGGCCATCGGCGCGTCGATCCCGTGCTCGGCGAAGACGGCGCGGGCCGCGGCGAGCACCCGCTCCCTGTTCCGCCGGGCGTCCGCCCGTGCGCCGCCGCCCGGTCCGTCGATCCGAGAGGATTCCGCCATCACTGTCTCTCGCTTCCCGCCCAAGTGGACGATCTCGTCCGTTTACGAGCTTACGGTCGCAGAGCGGGATCCGCCGGTGGTCCCGCGTCCGGCACGGCGGCAGAGGCGGAGAACCATGAGCGACCCCACGATGAAGGCAGTCCTTTTCGACCGCTACGGCGCCCCCGACGTCCTCTACGTGGGCCGCAGGCCCCGCCCCGCGCCCGGCCCCGGCGAGGTGCTGGTCCGGGTGCGCGCGTTCAGCGTGAACGGCGGCGAGCTGGCGGCCCGCGCGGGACGTGTCCGGCTGCTCACCGGCCGGAGGTTCCCCCAGCGGGTGGGGCTGGACCTCACCGGCGAGGTCGCCGGGCTCGGCGCCGGCACGACGGGCTTCACGGCGGGCGACCGGGTGTGGGGCGTCCTCGGCCGCACCTCGGGTTTCGGCAGCGCCGCCGAGTACGTGGCGGTGCCCGCCGAGCGGCTCGGCCAGGTCCCGGCGGGCCTCGACCTCGTGGCGGCCGCGGCCCTGCCGGTGGCCACGACGGCGGTCACGGCGCTCGGGGACAAGGCAGGGCTGCGCCCCGGCGAGCGGCTGCTCGTCCGGGGCGCGGCGGGCGGCGTCGGCAACGCCGCGGTGCAGCTGGGGCGGGCCCTGGGCGCCGAGGTCACCGCCCTCGCCCGGGCCGCCAACCTCGACTTCGTCCGCGACCTCGGTGCGCACGAGGCGCTGGACCACCGCGCGGTGACACCGGCCGGGCTGGGTCGCTACGACGTGATCGTGGACACCGCAGGATCCGACCTCACCGCCCACCGCAGGCTGCTCGCGCCCGGCGGGCGGATGGTGACGATCGCCTTCGACCTGTCGCGGCCGGTCGCCTCGCTCGGCGCGATCGCGGCCAGTGCGGTGCACGGCTCCTCGCGCATCCGCTTCTTCAGCGGCAACCCGCTGCGCGCGGACCTCGACGCGCTGGCCCGCCATGTCGAGGCCGGCGAGCTGCGCCCGGCGGTGGACACCGTCTTCCCGCTGAAGGAGACGGCGGCCGCGCACCGGGCGCTGGAGGCGGGTGGCGTGCGGGGCAAGTACGTCGTCAGGGTCGACTGACGCACCGCCCGCACCACCGTCCGGGCCGGTGGCCGGCCTTCGCGACGGTCAGCCGAGGGACGCCCTGAGGCGGGCGACGTTGGCCCTCAGGTCGCCCCGGGACAGGTCACGGCCGATGCTCACCGTGAACGCCCCGGCGGCCAGCCATTCGGCGGCGTTGTCGACGCTCACCCCGCCGGTGGCCATGATCCGCGCGCCGGGCAGGACGGACAGCACGGACCGCAGGTAGTCGGTGCCGCCGATGTTCGCGGGGAACAGCTTGGCGACGCCGCGCCCGGCCGCGACGCGCAGTTCGCTGGGGGTGAGTCCGCCCTCGACGAGCAGCCGGCCCGCGGCGTCGGCCACCGGGCGGACCTCCGGCACCTGGAAGGGGCTGACGAGGAAGTGCGCCCCGGCCGCCAGCGCCCGCTCGGCGATCTCGGCCGAGGTGACCGTGCCGAGCCCCAGCGTCACCTCCGGCGCCTCGCGCGACCAGGTCTCGACCAGCTGCTCCCAGCCAGGGGTGGTGGCGGTGAACTCGAAGGCGGTGAGGCCGGATTCGAGCAGGGCGCGGGCGGTCCGGTCGGCGGCGTCGGCGTCGGCCTCGCGGACCGTCGGGGTGACACGGGCCAGGCGCAGCCGCTCGACGACGTCCTTCACGGCGGGAGCGGCGGGTGCAGCGGGCGCGGCGGGGTTCATCGGGGGCTCCGTCGGGTGGGGCGCGGTCATGCGGGATCGGCGATGCGGGCGAGGGCGTCGAGCGTGGACTCGGCGTCGGAGCCGGAGGCACGGAGCACGATGGCGTCGCCGCAGCGGATGTTGAGCGTCATGAGGGACAGGACGCTGCGCGCGGGCACAGCCGTGCCGTCCTCGCGGGCGACGGTCACCTCGGCGGTGGCGCGGGCGGCGGTCTGCGCGAAGGCGGCCGCGGGGCGGGCGTGCAGCCCCGCCTCCTCGGTGACCACCAGACGGCGCTCGACGACGGTCATCGGTGTGCTCCCTCGAACAGTGCGGTCAGTCGTTCCACCAGCAGCTCCTCCTCGTCGGCGCGCAGCGGACGCGGGTCGATCATGAGGCGGCCGGTGACGGCATGATGGTCCCTCACATGAACGCCCACGGCGGCGAGTTCGGCCGCGAGGCCCGCGGCGTCCCGTCCTGCGGCGGCCGGGTCCACGGTGAGTTCGGTGCGGTGGATGGCACGGCCCGCCTCGTCGCCGACGACCCGGGTGGTGATGCCGGGCAGCACCGCGAGACGGGCGGCAAGCTTCTCCATCCGCGCGCGCTGCCCGCCGGATGCCTCCGCACGGTCGCTCCCGTAGTCGCGCAGCGCCTGTACGAGGCCGAACAGGGTCTCCTTGCCGACCTTCATCGGGCGGGCGATCCCGCCGTACTGGGCCCGGCAGGCGGCCATCCGGGCGGCGCTGCCGCAGATCATGCCCGAGGTGGGTCCGCCGACCGCCTTGCCGCCGCTGTAGACGACGAGGTCGGCGCCGGTCGCCGGCCAGTGCCGCAGGTCCTCCTCGGCCGCGGCGTCGACGATGACCGGGATGCCGTGGCGCCGGCCGGTCTCCACGGTCTCCGCGAGGGAGACCATGCCCTTCTGGACGGCGTGGTGGGACTTGACGTAGAGGAGGGCGGCGGTGTCGGGGCCGATGGCGCCCTCCAGGTGTGCGACGGTCACCTTGCTGGCCGAGCCGACCTCGACGGCCCGGCCGCCGCCGAGGGCGACCATCTGCCGGATCGGCGCCCCGAAGTGGACCGAGTGCCCGAACGGCAGGACGACCTCGCGGGGCGCGTCGCCCGCGTCCGGCAGGGCCTCGATCCGGGACAGGTCGGTACCCGCGATCACGGAGGCCACCGCGATGGCGATCCCGGACGCGGCGCCGGTCGTGGGACAGCCGTCCTCGGCGCCGGTGGCCCGGGCGATCTCCCGGCCGACGGCGACGAGCAGATCGTCCATGACGACGTGCTGCCGGGCCGCTTCGCCCATGGCGGAGATGACGCGCTCGTCGAGCACGCTGCCGCCGAGCGCCGTCATCTTTCCGCTGGCGTTGACGGCCGGGGGGACGCCCAGGTCCTCGTGGAGAGAGTGCACGCTGAAATCCTTGAACTCTGGTGACGTGGTGGCCTGTTGGCGCGCGGACGGGCCCGGGGCCCGCGCGCGCTACTTGCCGGGGATCGGGAAGAAGAGCCCGGCGAGCATCGCGCCGATGATGGCGCCGCCGGTGAGGGGCTTCTTCCACTTGTAGAAGGCGAGGGCACCGATCGTGGAGCCGAGCCCCACGGGCAGCGATGCGGTCGCGGCGGAGATGATGACCAGCGGGCCCAGATAGCGTCCGGCCGAGTTGCCCGCGCCCATCATCACGTCGGCGCCGAAGGTCGAGGTGCCGCCCGTGGAGTTCACCGTGGCCCGGCGGATGGCGATGATGGCGATGCCGATCAGGCCGCCCAGCAGCGCGCCCACCGGGATCGCCAGCCAGAAGTGCTGGAGCGGCGCGGTGAACCCGGCGCCCAGGAGCATGGCGGGGATACCGATGCCGACGCCGGTCTGGAGCGAGCCGCCGATGTCGAGGATGCCGACCATGGGCCCCTCGATGACCCGGGCGAACAGGAACCCCGCGCCGAAGGCGGCCGCCGCTCCGTAACTGCCGTTCTCGATCCCGGCCTTGAGCATCGAGGCGACGGCGACGTCGCTGAACACGCCGGTGTCGTAGACGTAGTACAGGTGGGTACCGGTGAAGATCCCCGCGGCCAGGCAGGCCACGAAGACGGGGAAGGCCCACTCGGCGAGCCAGAAGCTGCCCTCGCCCGGCACCTTGCCGAGGAATCCGCCCCTGGCCTGCTCGGCGCCCGTGCCGGGTGCGGGTGTGCCGCCGCCCGAGGCGGCCGTGGATGTGTCGGTCATGTCGGTGCCTGCCTCACTGGGGCTTGGTGCCGGTGGAGTCGTGGAGCTGCATGAGCCAGTGCGGTATGTCGACCTTCATCTGCTCGAGCAGGGTGATGTCGACGCCGCGCAGGAAGGTGCTCGCCACGAACAGCGTGATCACGGCACCGGCGAGGGACTTGGTGACCTTCGTCCAGCCGAGGTCGTCGACGCCCTTGCCGATGACGATGCCCAGCACGATCCCGGGGACCGCGTTGCCCATCACGAGGTGTCCGAGCCCGCCGAGGACCGTGCCCCACGCGCCGGTGCGCCGGCCCGCGTCGACGGCCGCCATCCAGAAGATGATCGGCATGACGGGGTTGATCAGCCATTCGGACGCCGGGCCGAGCACCTTCGCCGCGACCTCCTGGAGGGAGTGCGGGATCGAGGCCGCGGTCGTGTTGAGCAGCGTGATGAGGACCATGCCGACGACCGTGCCGGTCAGCGCCATGCGGCGCGGGTTGTGCAGCGTCTCGT
>NZ_WWIA01000147.1 GCF_009870065.1 Streptomyces sp. SID5785
CCCCACGCCCCCCGCCGCCCACCACCCGAAGGTCCCGCACCTGGGCGACTTCCACGTCATGCCCCGCGTGGCCGTCATCGCCGCCCTGGCCGTACCGGTCGGCGCCGCGGCCGCACTCGTCGCCGTCGGCCTGCTCAAGCTGATCGCCCTGTTCACCAACCTCTGCTTCCACGGCCGGTTCTCCTTCGCCGAGAGCACGCCCGCCACCACGACGCACTGGTGGCTCGTCCTCTTCATGCCGGTCGTCGGCGGACTCGTCATCGGTCTCATGGCCCGCTACGGGTCGGAGAAGATCCGCGGCCACGGCATGCCCGAGGCCATCGAGTCGATCCTCGTCGGCGGCAGCAAGGTCCAGCCGCGGATCGCCGTCCTCAAGCCCGTCTCGTCCGCGGTGTCCATCGGCACGGGCGGCCCGTTCGGCGCCGAGGGGCCCATCATCATGACCGGCGGCGCCGTCGGCTCGATCCTCGCCCAGTTCCTGCGGGTGACCACCGACGAGCGCAAGACGCTGCTCGTCGCGGGCTCCGCGGCCGGCATGGCCGCCACGTTCAACGCGCCGCTCGCCGCGATCCTGCTCGCCGTCGAACTCCTCCTGTTCGAGTGGCGCCCCCGCTCCTACCTGCCGGTCGCGGTCGGCGCCGTCACCGCGACGCTCGTCCGCGGACCCATCCTCGGCACCGAGCCCCTCTTCGCCGGTGCCCAGGTGCCCGACCGGCTGCCGCTCTCCGCGTACGGACTGTGCGTGGTCGCCGGGATCGGGGCGGGTCTCCTCGCGCTGGTCGCCACCTGGCTCGTCTACTTCTCCGAGGACCTGTTCGCGAAGCTCCCGTTCCACTGGATGTGGTGGCCGGCCATCGGCGGCGCCGTCATCGGCGTCGGGGGACTCGTCGAGCCGCGCGCCCTCGGTGTCGGTTACGACGTGATCGGGCAGCTCCTGACCGGCCGGGCGGGCGTCGGCCTGATCATCGGCATCCTCGTGGTCAAGACCCTGATCTGGGGCCTGTCCCTCGGCTCCGGGACCTCGGGCGGCGTCCTCGCGCCCATGTTCATGATCGGCGGTGCGCTCGGCGCCGCCGAGGGGCTCGTGTTCCCCGCCGTCAGCCCCGGCTTCTGGGCCCTCGTCTCGCTGGCCGGAGTGCTCGGCGGCGTCATGCGCTCGCCGCTCACCGGCATCGTCTTCTGTCTCGAACTCACCCACGAGGTCAACGCCCTCGTGCCCATGGTGATCACCGCGTCCTCGGCGTACCTGCTCTCCGTGATCGTCCTCAAGCGGTCCGTCCTCACCGAGAAGATCGCCCGCCGCGGGCTGCACCTCACCCGCGAGTACTCCGTCGACCCGCTCGAGGTCCACCTCGTCCGCGGTCTCGCCCCGGCGCCCGCCGCCACCCTGCACGCCGACATGGGCATCGACACCGCGGCCGCCCGGGTCGCCGCGGGCACCGACGAGGACCCGGACACCGGAGTCCAGCTGCTGTACCCGGTCCTCGACCGCACCGGGCTGCTGTCCGGCGTCGTCACGCGCAGCCGGCTGCTCGGCGCGGGACCCGACGACATCCGCCCGCTGAGCGCCCTCGCGCAGCCGCCGGTCGTCGCCCACCCCGACGAGACCCTGCGTACGGTCGCCAACCGCATGGCCGCCCATCACGTCACCCGCGTCGTCGTCACCCCGCGCGACGAGCCGGGACGTGTCGACGGGATCCTGAGCCTCGGCCAGCTCCTGGAGGCACGCCGCGTCGACCTCCACGAGGAGCAGCACGTCGAGCGCGTCTTCCGGCGCCGGAGGGAGCCGGCGGGCGTCCGGTAGCCCGGGCCCGGAGCGCCGCCCGGCGCCAGTAGGATCGTTGTTCGAGGAACTGTCGGCGCGCCGTGGCCGTGGAACGAGCGAGCGCACGGAGAAGGAGAGCGTCGTGAACGGAACCGTGCTCACGGTCGCCGGGCTGTACCTCGTCATCCTGCTGCGCGCCGGGGA
>NZ_WWIA01000148.1 GCF_009870065.1 Streptomyces sp. SID5785
AGACCCCGCCCGCGTCGGCCGGTGCGGCCGACGCGGGCGGGGCGGCGAGGGTGACGGCCGCGCCGGTCAGCGCGACGGCGCAGGCGGCGGTGGACAGCGCGCGGCGGGTGCGACCGTGAAGTGAGTCAGACATGGCGTCCACCCTGCACCCTCGTCCTGACCAGAATCTGACCGCCGCTCCCCCACGCACCCTGCACGCACCGATCGGCGGACGCGTACCTTCCCCGCATGGACTTCTTGCTCCTGGGCCCGTTCACGGCACGACACGACGGTGCCCCCGTCGTGCTCACCCGCCGCAGGCAGGAGCGCCTGCTGCTCGTCACGCTCCTGCTGCGCGAAGGAAGGACCGTGGCCGCGGGCAGGCTGATCGACGCGCTGTGGCCCGAGGGCGGACCGGCCGACCCCCGGGGCACGCTGCACACCTACGCGGGCCGGCTCCGTGCCGCTCTGCGCCCGTACGGGATCGCTCTCGACCGGGGCCGGGACGACGGGTACGCCCTGACACTGCCGGCGCAGGCCCGGCACACGATCGACGCGGTGGAGTTCACCGACCTCCTGCGCCGGGCCGACGCGTCGGCCGATGCCCTAGACCGGGTCCGCCTCTACGACGCGGCCCTGGCCCTGTGGCGCGGCAGCCCGCCGCGGGTCCCCGGCGCCGCACCGCTCGAGGAGCTTCGGCTCACGGCCCTGGAAAGGCGGGCCGAGGCACTGCTGGAGAGCGGCGACCCCGCCCGCGCCGCCGCCGACCTGACCACCGTCGTGGCCGAGCACCCCACCCGCGAGCGGCTCGTGGCCCACGCCATGACCGCCCTCCACCGCTGCGGCCGTCGCGCCGAGGCGCTCGAACTGTTCCGGGCGACGCGGCGACGGCTCGCCACCGACCACGGCGTCGAACCCGGCCCGGATCTTCACGCGCTCCACGACCAGGTCCTGCGGGGCGACCGCCGTCTCGAGGCCCCGCAGACGCCCGTCCACGCCGTCCGGATCCGGGACGTCTGGCTGCCCTGGAACACGAGCGGCCATCCGGCGCTCGAGTTCTGCAACACCTATGCGGGCTGGGGCGGCCCGCGACTGCCCGGCTCCGAATGGCTGCGCGGGTACCGCTCGCTGGCCGCGTGGGCCGGGCATCTGGACCTGGCCGAGGACGCGGTGGTCACCCGGCTCCTGGAGGAGGCGGAACAGGACCCGCGGCAGGCGGCCGACGTGGTGGACGAAGCGCGTGACTTCCGGGCGCAGCTCTACGCGTGCCTGACCGATCCCGCCGATCGGCGGGCCTTCAGGGCGGTGGCACGGGCGGTGGAGGCCGCGGGCCGCCTTGCGGTCTTCGAACGGGACGCCGACGGCCTGGCCCGCTGGCGCATCCCCGCCCACCGGTCCGGACTGCGCCTGCCCCTGCACGCCGTGGCCCGGAGCGCGGGCGAACTCCTCGCGGATCCACGGCGCTTCACCGTGAGCCGCTGCCCGAGCGCCGAGTGCGGCTGGCTGTTCCTCGACGCGAGCGGGCGGCGCCGCTGGTGCAGCCTGGCGACCTGCGGGCGCCGGGCCTGAGGGCGA
>NZ_WWIA01000149.1 GCF_009870065.1 Streptomyces sp. SID5785
TCCGACCCCGCCGCCTCCGGCCCCGCCGGCCGTGTACCAGTGGAACCAGCTGTCGTACGGCGGCATCGGTGACGGCACCGAGCCCGAGATGCGGCTCGGCGAGAGCAGCTGGGTCTGGCAGCGGCAGGGGCTCTCGATCGGCGGGCAGCAGTACGCCCACGGTGTCTCGGTGCACTCCCGCTCCTCGGTCACCATCGACCTCAACCGCACCTGCACCGCGTACGACGCGCTCGTCGGCGTGGACGACCTGACTCTCGGCCTCGGCGCCGTCCGCTTCTCCGTCTACGTCGACGGGGCGCGGGCCTGGCAGTCGCCGGTGGTGCGGGGCCATGACGCGGCGGTGCCCGTGCATGTCGGGCTCTCGGGGGCGAAGACGATCCGGCTCGTGGTCGAACCCCAGACCCCGTTCGGCGGCGTGGCCGTCGCGGACTGGGCGCAGTCCCGCTTCACCTGCGGGTAAGGGCGGGCGGGTCCCGGGGTCGGTCGCGGCAGTGATCCGGGTGGGCGGCGCCGGGTCAGTGGGCCGGGCCCGGGGTCAGAGGGCCCAGGGTCAGTGGGCCGGGCCCGGGTCGAGCTCGGACAGGATGTCGTCCGCGGTCAGGCCCCGGCCCTCCGCGCGCAACGCATCGTGGCGCATGGCGCCCAGCGCCTCACGGATCCGGGCCTCGATCCGCGCGCACGCATCCCGCTCCGGCTGTGGACGCTCCCGGCCGCCGCGCAGCGCGTCCGACGCCGCGAGCAGCCGCACGGAACGCTCCGGGTTCCCCGCCTCCGCCTGGAACTCCGCCGCGATGTCGATCAGGCCTCCCGTCACCGACTCCGAACAGCGGTCCATCACCGCGTCCCGCAGGACCCGGGCCAGGATCGTCAGGCCCGCCACCGGTCCGGACTCGGCCGCCGCGATCTTCGCCTCGAGCCGGCCGAGCGCCGCGATGAACTGCGGGGGCGGCGAACCGACCCGGGCCAGCTCCAGCGCCTCCTCGCACAGCACGCGTGCGCCCGCCACGTCCCCGTCGGTCAGCAGCAGATGGCCGCGGAGCACCCGCACGAACGCCGTCGTGTCCGTGACCCCCACCCGGGACGCCTCGTCGCTCGCCACGTCGAGGGTCTTGCGCGCGGTGTCCGGCTCGCCCGCCAGGTAGGCGATCTCCGCGAGCCGGGCCAGCAGGAACGGCGACTCGGCGTAGGCCCCGACCTCGTACGCGAGGCGCAGCGCCTCCTCGTACTGCTCCTTCGCGTCGTCCATGAGGCCGCGCATCATGGCCGCCTCACCCGCCGCGCTGCACACCTGGGCGCGCATCCAGCGGTCGCCCACCGTGCGGCTGATGTCGCGCAGTTCGGCCAGGTCGCCGTCGACTCCCTGCATGTTTCCCGGCATGTCCACGGCCACGTGCGTACGGAACATCAGCATCACACCGATCTCCCAGTCGCCGCCGAACTCCCGGCAGTTGGCCACCGCCGCGTCCAGCGCGGCCCGCATGTCCGGGCGGTCCTGGTCGAGGAGGAACAGCGAGAACGGCCAGATGATCCCCGGGAACCGCGCGGCCATCGGGCAGGGCGGCTCGAACGCGGACCGCACGCGCGCCACGTACTCCCGGTCGGCCTCGTCGCGCACCGCCTCCTGCGGCCGGGTCTCGATGAGGAGGAAGAGATCGAGCAGCCGCAGGTTCAACCGGGGCCAGTGCAGCGGGTCGGCCGGGTCGTCGGGGGCGCTCCGGTCGGGCAGCAGGGCCATGGTGCGGGCCAGCCAGCTCGCCGCCTCGGGGCGGTAGTTGCGCAGCCACCAGAACCAGCCCATCAGGAGCGTCAGCGCGATGGCCGTCTCCTCGTCCCGGCCGTCGTCGGCGGCACCGGCGGCGGCAGTGGCGTCGGCGTCGCGAACTGAGGCGGAGCCGGAATCGGGCGTTGCGGGTACGGATGCGGCGGGCGGCTGGGTCACGCGGTGCAGGGCCGCTCTGATGTTGTCCAGCTCCGTCTCCACGCGCTGGATCCAGGGGAGCTGCTCCGCCGAGCGGATGCGGGGCTCGGCCAGCTCCAGGAAGGCGCGCACCCACGCGGTGTGGCGGCGCTCGGTGCGACGCCGCAGGTCGGGGAAGGCGGCGGCGCGCTCCGTGGCGTACTCGTGGATCGTCTCCAGCATCCGGTACCGCATGCCGCCGGGGGCGTCGGCGTCCGGCTGCGGGGCCGCGATCAGCAGGGACTTGTCCAGGAGAGAGCCGATGGCGTCCGCGACCGTCAGGGCGGCGCCCGGCACCCCGGTGCAGACGGCCTCGGCCGCCTCCAGGTCCCAGCCGCCGGCGAAGACCGACAGCTCGCACAGCACCCGGCGCTCCTGCTCGTCCAGCAGGTCCCAGGACCAGTCGACGACCGCACGCAGCGTCTGCTGGCGGGGCAGGACGGTGCGGCTTCCGCTGGTCAGCAGGCGGAAACGGTCGTCGAGGCGGTCCGCGATCTGGCGTGGGGTGAGCAGCCTCAGCCGGGCCGCCGCCAGTTCGATGGCGAGCGGCAGTCCGTCGAGACGGCGGCAGATCTCCGCGACCGCCGCACGGTCCTGGGCGGGGTCGAAACCGGGGCGCACGGCCGCGGCCCGCTCGGCGAACAGGCGGGATGCGGGGTCCGGGGGCAGCGGCTCGACCGGGCGGACGGACTCCCCCGGGACGGACAGGGGCTCGCGGCTCGTGGCGAGGATCGTCAGCGACGGGCAGTGCGTGAGCAGGGTCTCGGCGAGCTGGGCCGCGGCGTCGATCACATGCTCGCAGTTGTCAAGGATCAGCAGCAGGCTGCGCTGGGCGCAGTGCTCGATGAGGAGCCGTGTCGGGTCGTCCTGGGGGACGGGCGAGAGCTCGCTCGTCATCAGAACCGTCTCGCGCAGGCCCAGGGCGCTGACGACCGCGCCCGGCACCGCCTTCGGGTCGTCGAGCGGCGCCAGCTCGACCAGCCAGGCCTGGGAGGCAGGTGCGGCTGCCTCCTCCGCCAGGCGGGTCTTGCCGGAGCCGCCCGGGCCCGTGAGCGTGACCAGGCGTGCTCCTCGCAAGTCAGAACGGATGGCCTCCAGTTCGGGTTCCCGGCCCACGAAGGAATTCAGCCGCGGCCGGAGGTTGCCCTGCCGGACCGGGGTGCGGGCGGTGGTCGGCGCGGCGGGCGCCGGGGCCGGGGCCGAGCCGAGGTCAGCGGGGGCGGAGCCCGCGTGAACAGGATCCGCCTGAACGGGGTCCACAGGAACAGGGTCCACAGGAACGGGGTCCGCGGGATCCGGAGTGAGAAGTTCCGTGTGGATGCGGCGGAGTTGGGGGCCCGGGTCGGTGCCGAGGCCGTCGGCGAGGGTCCGGCGGGCCTCCTCGTACGCCGCGAGCGCGTCGGCACCCCGGCCCGTGGCGCGCAGGGCGCGGATGAGCAGGGCCCACAGCGGCTCGTCGTACGGGTACACCGTCGTCAGCTCGCGCAGTTCCGGTACGAGGTCCGCGGCGCGGCCCAGACGCAGATCGGCCTCGGCGGCGGCCCAGGTGGCGTCGAGCCGACGGGTCTCCAGACGCTGCGCCTCGGGGCGGACGGTGCCGTCGAACGGCGGGAGGTCCGCCAGCGCCGGCCCGTGCCACAGCGCCAGTGCCTCGCGCAGGAGGCGGGAGGCGGTGGCGGGGTCGTTGTCGGTGAGGGCCTGGGTGCCCCGGCGGGTCAGCTGCTCGAAGACGTGGGCGTCGACGTCCTCGCGGCGGGCGGCGAGGCGGTAGCCGCCGGTGTCCGAGGCGATCGCCTCCCGGCCGAGGGCCCTGCGCAGGCGGCCGACCAGGGCCTGGAGCGCGGCCGGGGCGTCGCTGGGCGGGGCGTCCGCCCAGACGTCGTCGATCAGGGTGTCGGTGGGGGCGGGGCGGGGAGTGTGCAGGGCCAGGGAGGTGAGGAGGGCGCGGAGGCGGGGGCCGCCGACGGGTACGGGGGTGTCATGGCTGTCGCTCGCTCGGGTGGCGCCCAGGATTCTGTACTGCACCCGGGCATTGTCGCCGCTTCTGCGCGTCTTGGCCTCAGGGTTTCCCGTGCCGGGCGGGTCCGGCGGGCGACTGCGGCGCGGGGCGGGGCCCCGCTGTGGTGATCCGGCGGCGCCGACCCGCGGGTGCTGGGCAGCCCCGTCAGGGGCACGGGCGGGGCCCCGCTGTGATGGTCCGGCACCGCCGCCACGAGCGTGCTGGGCAACCCCGCCAGGGGCACGGAGCGGGGGCCCCGCTGTGGTGATCCGGCGACGCCGCGGCGAGCGTGCTGGGCAGCCCCGTCAGGGGCACGGAGCGGGGCCCCGCTGTGGTGATCCGGCACCGCCTCGGCGAGCGTGCTGGGCAAGCCCCTTCAGGGGCGCGGGGAACTGCGCGAGCGGCCACGACGCTGCGGCACCCTGCAGACGAGCCCCACCCACACCCACACCTACACCCACACCCCTACGCCGGGGAGCACGGGCACAGCCCGGCCGGAGGTGCGGGAGGGCCGGGACAAGGGCCGGGGCCAGGGCGCACACCCCGACGCCGTCGAGGCGGCACCGCCCCGCTCAGGGCAGCCCGGGAACGCTGCCCGAACCGAGCGCCCGCTCCGGCGTCACCGACCCGGACGGCACCGCCCGCGCCCGCGCCGGCGTCCCGGTCCAGCAGGTGCCGCGCCGGGCCAGGAGCCGGCGCAGCCACAGCTCCAGGGAGACCAGGTCGGCCAGCCCGTCGAGCGGCAACGCCTCCCCGTCCGCGGCCGCCCGCAACGCCTTGCGGACGACCCGCGCCTCGACGAGCCCGGTCTGCGCGAGCAGGGGCGTGTCGAAGAGCGCGATGAGTTCGTCCGCGGCGACCCGCAGTCCCGTCCGGGCCGCCGCCGCGGACGTCGCGTGCGAGGTGGCGCCCCAGCCGGCCGGGAGGTCGGTGACGCCGGCGCCCTCGAGGACCGTCCGGAGGATGTCGGCCCGCGCCCCGGGCTGGACCCGGAGCGCCTCGGGAAGCGCCCGGCACGCGCGCACGACCTGGTTGTCGAGGAACGGCGCGTGCAGCCGCTGGAAGCGGACCTCCGCGGCCTGTTCGAGGATGCGCAGGTCCGCGGCCTGCCGGGCGAGCGCCGCGCGGGCCCGGAACTCGCCGGGCCGCTGCCCGGGCCCCGGCCCCGGGCGGGTCGCCCCCACACCCAGGCGAACCGATACTTCAGCTAGCGCTTCACCGGTCAGCCAGCGCGCGGCGGGCCCGGGTCTCGCCCAGGTGAGTGCGGCGAGCGAGGCCCCGACGGCGCCGCCCGCGTCCTCGAAGCGCCGGTGCAGCAGCAGTTCGGCGAGTCCGTCGAGCCCGGCCCGGTACGGCGTGCGGGCCAGCTTGCGCGCGGCGCCGTACACGCGCGCGGGCACGGTGAGCGATCCGTCCGCCTTGGTGAGCGCCGCGACGGGCCGCACCATGCTGCGCCGCCTCCGGTCCATCAGGAGGTCGGTCAGCCGGGCGGGGTGCGCGTCGAGCACCTGGCGTGCGCCGTACCCGGTGAAGTGGTCGGCGCTGCCGGAGGCGAGGCGCGCGCGGTGCCGGGCGG
>NZ_WWIA01000150.1 GCF_009870065.1 Streptomyces sp. SID5785
CGTGGTTGCCGTGCCAGGCGACCACGTCGAGCGGCGAGTGGTCGTAGCGGGCCGTCCAGAGGTTGCCGCAGAACTTGTTGACCACCTCGACCGGTTCTTCGGTGTCCTCGTACGCGGCGACCGGGGCCCTGAAGTCCCGCGCGTTCGCCAGGCCGTTGGCCCCGATCGGGCCGAGGTCGGGCAGCCGGAACGGCGCCCCGTAGTTCTCGCACACGTACCCGCGGGCGCTCTCGTCGAGCAGCTCGACGCGGAAGCGGACCCCGCGCGGGATCAGGGCGACCTCGCCCGGAGCGGCCGCCAGCAGCCCGAACTCGGTGTGCAGGAGCAGCCCGCCGCGCTCCGGCACCAGCAGCAGCTCGCCGTCCGCGTCGCTGAACACGCGGTCCGTCATCGACGCGTTCGCGTGGTACAGGTGCACGGCCATGCCGGTGCGCTGCGTCGCGTCGCCGTTGCCCCCCAGCGTCCACAGGCCGGTCAGCCAGTCGGTGCCGGGGGCCGGGTCCGGCAGCGGGTTCCAGCGGCGGCGGTTGGGGTCGGGGGCCGCGTCGGTGAAGGGAGCCGTACGCACCGTCCCGTTCTCCGCGCGGGTGAACTCCGGGTGCGCCGCCGACGGGCGGATCCGGTACAGCCACGAGCGGCGGTTGTGCGCGCGGGGCTCGGTGAAGGCGGTGCCGCTCAACTGCTCCGCGTACAGGCCGAGGGGGGCGCGCTGCGGTGCGTTCCGCCCCCGGGGGAGGGCGCCGGGCACGGCCTCGGACTCGTGCTCGTTCCCGAACCCCGTCAGATAGCCGAGGGTCTCGGCCGTCTTGCGTGCGTCCCCGCTCATCAGAACTCCTCGGCTCACGCGTCGTTCACGATCCCTGCTCATTCCTATGTATAACCGTAGGATTCCGGGGGGCGCCGCGCAAGACCGTCTCCACCCCGGGACGGGTGAGACGTCCTCCCCTGGACGGATCCGGGAACCCGGGGGTTCCTCTACTGTCCGGAGCATGCCCAGGACGACGCGCCGCCGCGCCCTCGCCGCCGCCCTCCTCGCCTGTGCCCTGGCCGGTGGAACCGCCGGGTGCGGGGACGACGACGGCGGCCCCCGGCGCGTCGGCACGCTCCTCGACCGCACCGACGACGAGGGCCACCGCTACCGCGAGATCCCGGACCGCGACGCCCCCGAGGTCGGCGTCACCGTGCAGCCCGACCGCGACCCGGCACGCGGCTGGGACGTCCGCCTGCGTGTGCGGCACTTCCGGCTCAGCCCCGCCGGCACCGGAGCCCACGCCGTCCACGGCCGCGGCTACGTCCGCCTCTACCTCGACGGGCACCCCCTCGCGCGGCTCGGCGCCCCCGTCCACCGGCTCGCCCAGGACCGGATCGGCCGCGGCACCCACCAGGTCACCGTCCGCCTCTACGCCGACGACGACACCGTCTGGGCGGTCGGCGGCCGAGCGGTCGAGGCCACCGCCGACCTCACCTCGTCCGGGCCCGGGACCACCCCGTCGCCCGTAGGGTGACGGCCATGCCCCACTCCACCTCCCTGCGCCGCACCCCCGTCCAGCAGCGCAGCGCCGAGCGGCTCAGCCGGATCCTCGACGCCTGCGCCGCGCTCCTCGACGAGTGCGGGTACGAGGAGTTGAGCACCCGGGCCGTCGCAAGCCGGGCCGACGTCCCCATCGGGTCCGTCTACCGCTTCTTCAGCAACAAGCGCTCCCTCGTCGACGCCCTCGCCCAGCGCAACCTCGAGCGCTACGCGGAGCGGGTCACCGCCCGCCTCGACCGGCTCCCCGCGGGCGACTGGCGCGCCGCCATGGACGCCTTCCTCGACGAGTACCTCGCCATGAAGCGCACCGCGCCCGGCTTCTCCCTCGTCGACTTCGGCACCCAGATCCCGGTGGGCGACCCCGCCGCCGACCCCAACCACCGGGTCGCCGCCACTCTCACCGACCTGCTGGCCCCCTACCTGGAGCGCACCCCCGACGACGACCTGCGCCGCACCTTCCTCGTCGCCGTCGAGAGCGCCGACGCCCTGGTCCGGCTCGCCTTCCGTCTCGACCCCGCGGGCGACGAGCGGATCATCGCGGAGACCCGGCTGCTGCTGCGCGGCTATCTGGCGCCGACCCTGGACGAGGGCGGCCCGGCCCACTGAGCCGTCGCCCGCACACCGCTGTGACCTGGAGTTCTGCGCTTATTGCTCACGTGTCAATGTCTTGTTAACGCCACACGACGACCCCTAACGTCGCGCTGACCGCCCCCGGTCCGGGCCGCAGGACCGCAGTTCGGGCGGCAGTTCAACGGCGAACGTTAGGACCCCCATGCTGAC
>NZ_WWIA01000151.1 GCF_009870065.1 Streptomyces sp. SID5785
CCTTGCGGACCGTCTCGCGCAGCGGCCACAGCCACGCGGAGTCGATGTGGGCGTGGCCGACGGCGCTGATGCGATGCGCGGCGGGGGCGGCCGACGCGGCCAGCACGTCGGCAAGGGCGTCGCGTGCGGCCTGCGCGGTGCCGTTCACGTCCTGGAGGTCGACGGCGTCCAGCGCGCTGCTCACGGCCCGCAGGATCTCCCAGCGCCGGGCGCCGTCCACCGGCAACTCCGCCATCAGCTCACCGAGGACCTCCAGGTCCATGACCAGGTTCCACACGGTCTCGTCGAACACCGCGAGCACCATGTCGCCGAGGACGTACCGCGGCGCGTCACCCGCGGTCGACCTGTCACCGAGGCGGGTGGGCCGGAAGGGCACGCCGTCCGCCTCGAGATCGGGGTTGGACGCGGCCTCGATGCGCCAGTGGACCCGCTCCCCGCCGGCCGCCGGTGCGCCGACGGGAACGTGGTTGTTGCGCGGGTGCAGACCCTTGACGGGGGTGCCGTCGGGCTCGTGGACCAGCCCCTCGCACTGGAAGCCGGGCGTGCGCGGTGTGAAGCCCAGGTCGAGCACGGCCTCCACCGTCCGTCCCGCCCACTCGGCCGGTACCGTTCCGCTGACGTCGAACCAGCTGGTGCCCCAGGGAGCACCCCACGCCGTGCCGGGGGTGATCCGGCGCGTGGGGGCGGCGAGCCCTTCGGCGACGGGGACGGGCTCGCCGGTGGTGGACCAGATCTCCACGGTCAGCGGGGTGGTGACGGGGTGGACGGCGGGCCGCAGGCGCTCGTCGAGGACGCGCTTCAGGCGGGCTTCGACCAGCTTCCGGTCGTCGTGCATCTCAGGCCTGTCTTTCGGATCTTGCCGGCGCGCGGGTACGCGCGCCGAGCGGGTCGGGGATGCGGTGCGGGAGCGCCGCGGGCGCGCCGCGGAACGGATCAGAGAGGCACCGGGTCGGGCCGTTCGCAGGTGCTGTCGACGCCCAGGGCGCGCCCCTGGTCCGCCGCGTCCATGAGCGTCAGCATCACGTCCAGGACGTGTGCGGCGAGTTCGGCGGAGGCACGGTGCGGGCGGTCCTCGCGCAGTGCCGCGGCCAGGTCGCCGAGTCCGACGCCGCGGCCTGCGTCGCGGTGTCCCGCCGAGACGGGGAGGGGCACCCAGCGGTCGCCGCGGTGGATCTCCACCGGCCCGTCGAAGGCGTTGGGGTCCGGGACCGACAGCGAGGCGTCCGTGCCGTGCACCTCGATCCGCGGGAGACGCGCGGCCCGTACGTCGAAACTCATGATCAGTGTGGACAGGGCGCCGCCCGCGTGTTCCAGGACCCCGGTGATGTGGGTGTCGGTGTCGACGGGGAAGACGTGGCCGGCGCGCGGGCCGCTGCCGACGGTCCGCACGGTGCGCGGCCGGGAGGACGCGCCGGTCACCCTGACGACCGGCCCGAGCAGATGGACCAGGGCCGACAGGTAGTAGGGGCCCATGTCGAGGAGCGGGCCGCCGCCCGGGCGGTAGTAGAACTCCGGGTCGGGGTGCCATGCCTCGTGCCCGGCCGTCGTCATGAAGGCGGTGGCCGCCACCGGGCGGCCGATCAGCCCGTCGTCGACCGCCTTGCGGGCGGTCTGCGTCCCGGTGCCGAGCACCGTGTCGGGGGCGCAGCCGACACGCAGGCCCGCAGCGCGGGCCGCCGCGAGCACGGCGGCGGCCTGATCGAGCCCGGCCGCGAGCGGCTTCTCGCCGTACACGTGCTTGCCCGCGGCGAGCGCGGTGAGGGCGACCTCCGCGTGGACGGCAGGGACGGTCAGGTTGAGCACGGCGTCCACGTCGTCGCGGGAGACCAGCTCGGCCACGTCGGCCGCCACGGCGACCGGGCCCGCGTACCGCC
>NZ_WWIA01000152.1 GCF_009870065.1 Streptomyces sp. SID5785
TCGGGCGGTGGCGGGCCGCTGCTCCGGTGCGGTCCCGGTCACGCGCAGCATCACCAGCAGGTCCGGCAACCGGTCGGGGGTGTCGCTCACCGGGTCGACGATCAGCTCGCCGTGCCGGTGCGTACCGCCGGAGTCCTGCCAGGTCACCGCCACGGTGTAGCGCGAGCGGCGGCGCAGCCGCAGGGCCTGCGCGATCCGGTCGACCTGTGCCGCGTCGCGCGGAGGGAACATCTCCAGCAGGGCGCGCCCCTTGAGACGGCCGGGCGTCGTGCCCCACTGGGCGGCGAGCGCGGCGTTGGCCAGCCGCACCGTGCCGTACGGATCACAGATCGCGACCGGCATCGGGATGCGGTCGAACAGCACCATCGCACGATTGCGCCACACCACCGCGTCCACCGGCGCACCCCTTCCCGTCGTGCAGGCACGGACGGCCCGCGCGCACAACCGCGGCGCGCCGTCGGTGCCTACACAATCATGTAGTGCACCGCCGCCGACCAGCGGGGGAGCGGGACCAGGCTGGAGGAGCCGCCCCCCACCGTGAAAGGCAGCCGCCCCACCATGCCGCACCCCACGCCGGTCCCGCCGGTCACCACCGACGCGCTCCCGCTCGTCGACATCTCCGCCACGGGCCCGGGCCCGGCCCCGATCCAGCAGATGATGAGCCTGATGCGGGAGCACGGGCCCGCGCTCGTGCGCCGGCTGCACGGCCGCGACGCGCTCTTCGTCGCCGACCTCGACCTCGTCACGGACCTGGCCGACGAGTCCCGGTTCGCCAAGCACATCGGGCCCGCGCTGGAGAACGTCCGGGCGTTCGCCGCCGACGGCCTCTTCACCGCCTACAACGAGGAGCCGAACTGGGCCCGCGCCCACGACATCCTCATGCCGGCCTTCGCGCTCGGTTCGATGCGCACCTACCACCCGGTGATGTACCGGGTCGCCCGCCGGCTCGTCGACGCCTGGGACCGCGCCGCGCACGACGGCCGACCGGTCGACGTGCCGGGCGACATGACCCGGATGACGCTCGACACCATCGGACTCGCCGGTTTCGGCTACGACTTCGGGTCGTTCGACGCGGACGAGCCGCACCCGTTCGTCGAGTCGATGGTCCGCTGCCTGGAGTGGAGCATGAAGCGCCTCGCGCGCACCCCGGGCGGCGACCACACCGCGGTCGACGACGCCTTCCGCGCCGACGCGGGATACCTCGCCCAGGTCGTCGACGAGGTCATCAGCGCCCGGGTCGAGGAGGGCACGTCGCAGGCCGACGACCTGCTCGGCCTGATGCTCACCGCCGAACACCCCCGCGACGGCTCCACCCTGGACACCGCCAACATCCGCAACCAGGTCATCACGTTCCTCATCGCCGGACACGAGACGACCTCCGGCGCGATGTCCTTCGCGCTCTACCACCTCGCCAAGAATCCGGCCGTCCTCGACCTCGTGTGCCGCGAGGTCGACGCCCTGTGGGGCGACACACCCGACCCCGCGCCCGACTTCGACGAGGTGGGGAAGCTCACCTACACCCGGCAGGTGCTCAACGAGGCGCTGCGGCTGTGGCCCACCGCCGCAGCGTTCAGCCGAGAGGCCCGAGAGGACACGCTGCTCGGTGGACGCGTCCCCGTGCGCGCCGGGCAGGGCATCACGGTGCTCGCGCCGATGCTGCACCGCCGCCCGGAGTGGGGCGACAACCCCA
>NZ_WWIA01000153.1 GCF_009870065.1 Streptomyces sp. SID5785
GGATCGCCGCAGGACCGCTGCCCGGCGGGACCCAGGCCACCGTCGCCCTCGCCGCCGGTCCCGAGGGCGCCCCCTTCGGCCTCCGGCAGGCCGGCAGCCACCGCGGCTTCGAGCGCACCGGCACCCCCGGCACCTTCCACCACGCCGAACTCCACACCCCCGACCCCGCCCTCAGCGACCCCTTCTACGAGCGGGTCTTCGGCTACACCGTGCGCGACCCGGCGCCCGGCCTGCGGACCTGGCGCCCGCCCGCGGGGCACCGCCGCACCGAGCTGGCCCGCCGCCCCGTCCCCGCACCGCCCGCCCGGCTGCTCCCGCACTTCGCCTGCGCCGACACCGCCGCCCTGTGCGCCGAGGCCGTCCGGCTCGGCGGCCGGGTGCAGGGCGGCCCGCACCCCTCCCCGTACGGGCCGCTCGCGGTGCTCGCCGACGACCAGGGTGCCGTCTTCGCGGTGTGCGCGCCGGGCGCGTGAGAGACGTTCCGCCGCGCTCCGGGTGCCTGACTCGTCCCGCATCCTCCCGTGACACCCCGATGTGCCCCCGGGTTCGCCACCGGCGCCCCGGACAGGAAGAATCGGGGTGCGTGCCGCCGTAGCGCTTCGGTGGTGAGACGCTGGCGGGGGTCGTGGAGTGCGAAGGCCCCGTACGGGGAGGTGGCAGGCAAGTGGTGGATCAGCTGACGCAGCATGATCCGAGGCGGATCGGTCCGTTCGAGGTCCTGGGACGGCTCGGCGCGGGCGGCATGGGTCTGGTCTATCTGGCACGGTCGGCCTCGGGCCGGCGCGTGGCGATCAAGACGGTGCGGACCGAGCTCGCCGAGGACCAGCTGTTCCGGGTGCGCTTCACGCGCGAGGTCGAGGCGGCCCGGGCGGTGTCCGGCTTCTACACGGCCGCCGTCGTCGACGCCGACCCGCGCGCGGCCGTGCCCTGGCTCGCCACCGCCTACGTCCCGGCACCCTCCCTCGAGGAGATAGTGAACGAGTGCGGGCCGCTGCCCGCCCAGGCGGTGCGCTGGCTCGCCGCCGGCGTCGCCGAGGCGCTGCAGTCCATCCACGGCGCGGGCCTCGTCCACCGCGACCTCAAGCCGTCGAACGTGCTGGTCGTCGAGGACGGCCCGCGCGTCATCGACTTCGGCATCGCCTCGGGCGTCTCGAACACCCGGCTCACCATGACCAACGTGGCCGTCGGCACCCCCGCCTACATGTCACCGGAGCAGGCGAAGGACTCGCGCAGCGTCACCGGCGCCTCCGACGTCTTCTCGCTCGGCTCCACCCTCGTCTTCGCGGCCACCGGGCACGCCCCCTTCCACGGCGCCAACCCGGTCGAGACCGTGTTCATGCTGCTGCGCGAGGGCCCCGACCTGGAGGGGCTGCCCGACGAGCTGCGGCCCCTCATCGAGTCCTGCATGCAGATGGAGGCGACGCTGCGGCCCTCGCCCGCCGACCTCCAGGCCCAGCTCGCCCCGCACCTCTTCGGCTCGGGCAGCGACGACTCCGGCACCGCGTCGGCCTGGCTGCCGGAACGGTCCGTCGCTCTGATCGAGTCCCGCCGCGGCGGCCGCATCCCGGTCAAGCGCCCCACCGGCCGCACCCCGGGCCGCGGCGCCGCCATGCCCGCGATGCCCTCCCAGCCGCCCGCGCCGCCCGCCACCGACGGCTGGCGTCCCGGGCCGTCCGCCTCCCCGGTGCCCGTCGGCTCCGGCGTCACCGCGGACGGTCCCGTCCACCTGGCCGGCGCGCAGGTGCCGATCG
>NZ_WWIA01000154.1 GCF_009870065.1 Streptomyces sp. SID5785
ACGAACTCCCGGAACCCGGACAGGGCCCGGCCGTCGGTGAGGCCACCTTCCGCAACCTGCGGATGAGCGGCAACGCCGAGGACATCCGCAACACGACCAGCACCTTCAAGGTCAACGTGGAGTAGCCCGACCGGACACCACGACCGCGCACGGCGTGCGCCAGGCCCGCACCAGCTTGACGCCATCTATCGAAACTCGATAGATTCCCATCGTGATTCGATGGAAGGCGGGGTCGTGGGACGACTGACAGTGAACGCGCTGCGCACCGTGCTGGCGGTGGTGCTCGCCGGCACGGTGGGCGTGCAGGCGCTGATGGTGTGGGTGCTGGTGAGCGGGAGCGATCCGGAGGACGGATCGCTCCCGCTCACGCCGATGCGCCTGATCACCGTCGTCGGCATGGTGACCGTCCAGGTCGCCTCGGTGTGCGTGTGGCGCCTGGTGACGATGGTCCGGCGCGGCACCGTGTTCTCGCACGGAGCCTTCCGCTACGTGGACCGGATCATCGGCGCGATCGTGGCGGCCGCCCTCCTGTGGTTCGCCGTCACGGGCGTCAACGCCCCGGGCCAGCGGGAGGATCCGGGTGTCACCGTCGTGATGGCCGGGATCGGCGTCGCGATCCTGGGCGTGGCACTCCTCGTGCTCGTCCTGCGGACCCTGCTCGCCCAGGCGGTCGCGCGGGACGCCGAGGCCGTCCGGATGCAGGCGGAGCTGGACGAGGTGATCTGATGCCGATCACCGTCGACATCGACGTCATGCTGGCCCGGCGCAAGATGTCCGTGGGCGAGCTCGCGGACCGGGTGGGCATCACGCCCGCGAACCTGGCGGTGCTCAAGAACGGCCGCGCCAAGGCGGTGCGCTTCACGACCCTCGCGGCGCTCTGCGAAGTGCTCGAGTGCCAGCCCGGCGACCTGCTGCGCTGGGAGACGGCGGACGCCGCCGTCCCCGAGGACGCCTGACGACGGCCGCCCGCCCCGGAGCGTGACGCCCCGGGGCGGGCGGCCGTCCCGGTCCCTGCCACACCGGCCGACGGACGCGCCATGGGTGGGCGCACCACTGCGGGCCCGCCCCTCCTGGCTCGCCGGGCCGTGGTACCGGCCACCGCCCGGCCGTACGGTCCGCACCGAGGAAGCCGTCATCCCTGTGGGCGCAGCGGGCTCGCCGCCGCACCCGCAGCCCCACCCTCGGGAGTCACCCATGCGTTCCCCCACCCTGCCCCGCAGACTCGTCCACCTCGCGACGGCCGCGGCGCTCGTCCTCGCCGCCGCGCTGACCATGCTGTCCCCGCTGGCCGGCACCGCCCGTGCGGCGGGCGGCCTGGAGCAGATCACCGGCTTCGGCTCCAACCCCGGCAACCTGTCCATGTACGCGTACGAGCCCGCCGGACTCCCCGCCGGCGCCCCGCTCGTCGTGGCGATGCACGGCTGCACCCAGTCGGCGACCGACTACCACACGCACTCCGGCTGGCAGAAGTTCGCCGACGCGTGGGGCTTCGCCGTCGTCTACCCGCAGACGAGCTCGGCCAACAACAGCCTGTCCTGCTTCAACTGGTTCGATCCGAACGACGACACCCGGGGCAAGGGCGAGGCCGCCTCGGTCATCCAGATGGTCGACCACGCCGCGGCGCAGTACGGCACCGACCGCAGCCGGATCTTCCTGACGGGCCTGTCCGCGGGCGGCGGCATGACCGCCGACCTTCTCGCCGCCTACCCCGACGTGTTCGCGGGCGGCGCCGTCAACTCCGGCCCGCCC
>NZ_WWIA01000017.1 GCF_009870065.1 Streptomyces sp. SID5785
AGGACCAGGGCGAGGCCCCGGCCCGCGACCATGAGGGCCAGCGTGGCGACGATGGGCTGGACGCCGACGAAGGCGACCAGCGCCCCGTTCGCGACGCCGACCAGGGCGCCGCCCAGCAGCGCGGCGGCGACCGCCATCCAGGGGCCGTAGCCCAGGTACAGCGAGATCAGCGACGTGCCCAGCGCCATCACCGAGCCCACCGACAGGTCGACGCCCTCGGTGCCGATGGCCAGCGCCATGCCGAGCGCCACGATCAGCACGGGCGCGACCTGCACGGCCTGGGTGCGGAAGTTCTCCGCGGACAGGAAGTGCGGGGTGAAGGCGATGTTCGCGAGCAGCAGCACGACGACGCCCAGATAGACGCCGTAGTCCTGCAGCAGGCGCAGCAGCCGGTCCCGGTCGAGACCGGCCCTGCCCAGGGTCAGATCACTCAACGCTCGGTCCTCCAGCGGGTGTTGCGGCGATGGCGCGCAGAAGCCGGTCCTCCGTGACCGCCTCGCCGGTCAGCTCGGCGACCACGGCGCCGTCCTTGAGGACGACGACCCGGTCGGAGCCCTCGATCAGCTCCTCCATGTCGGAGGAGATCAGCAGCACCCCGAGCCCGTCGTCCGCCAGCTCGTCGATCAGCTTCTGCACCTCGGCCTTGGCGCCGACATCGATGCCACGGGTCGGTTCGTCGAGCAGCAGCACCTTCGGGTTCATCGCGAGCCACCGGGCGAGCAGCACCTTCTGCTGGTTGCCGCCCGACAGTTCGCCCACCTTCTGGTGCGGGCCCGCCGACTTGATGTGCAGCCGTTTCACGAACGTGTCGACGATCCGGTCGATCCGGGCGTCGTCCACGAGGCCGAAGCGGGACAGCCCCGGCAGCGCGGCGAGCGCGATGTTCTCGCGCACCGACAGGCCCGGCACGATGCCCTCCGCCTTGCGGTCCTCGGGCAGCAGGCTGATGCCGGCCCGGATCGCGGCCGGTGTGGACCCGGTGCGGACCGCGACCCCGGCGACGGTCACCCGGCCGGAGTCCGTCGGCAGCGCGCCCGCGATCGCCTTCGCGGTCTCGCTGCGCCCCGATCCGAGCAGTCCGCCGAGCCCCACGACCTCGCCGGGGCGCAGGTCGAGGGAGACCCCGTCCAGCTGGTGGCGGACCGTCAGTTTCTCGGCGCGCAGCACCGGTTCGGCCCCGGTGTCGTGCTCGCCGGAGAACTTGGTGAGCCCCTCGTCCTGCACGTCGGACACGTCGCGGCCCAGCATCAGGGACACGAGCCGCAGCCGCTCCAGGTCCGCGAGCGGACCGGTGTGCACGACCTGGCCGTCGCGCAGCACGGTGACCACGTCGCACACCTCGTACAGCTCGTCGAGCCGGTGGCTGACGTAGACGACCGCGATGCCGCGCTCCCGCAGCATGCGGATCACGCCGAAGAGGGTCTGCACCTCGCGCGGCTCCAGCGAGGACGTCGGCTCGTCCATGATGACGACCTTGGCGTCGACCGAGACCGCGCGGGCCAGGGCCACCATCTGCTGGGCGCCGACGCCGAGTTCGCGCAGCGGGCGCTGCACGTCGACCCGGACGCCGAGCTCGCGCAGGGCCGCGTCGGCCTCCCGGTGCATCCGGCGGAAGTCGATCAGGCCGAGGCGGCCGCGCGGCTCGCGGCCCAGGAACAGATTGCGGGCCACGCTCATCAGCGGGACGAGGTTGACCTCCTGGTAGATCGTGGAGATCCCCGCGTGCTGGGCCTCCAGCGGGGTGCCGAAGGAGACCTCGTGGCCGTCGTACGTGAGCGTGCCCGCGTCCTGGTCCGGCCGGTAGACCCCGGTGAGGACCTTGATCAGGGTCGACTTGCCGGCCCCGTTCTCACCGATGAGCGCGTGCACCTCCCCGGCGCGCGCGGTGAAGTCGACACCGTCGAGGGCGCGCACGCCGGGGAAGGTCTTGCTCAGCTGGGAGGCTGACAGCATCTCAGAAGGCCTTGCCGATGTCCGACTTGGCGTTGTCCTCGGTGTAGGCGCTGTCCTTGATCACGATGTTCTGACCGACCTTGTCGCCCTTGGTGAAGGAGTCCAGGGTCTGGAAGGCGAGCGGGCCGAAGCGCGGGTTGGACTCGATCACGCCGGAGATCCAGCCGTCGACGATGCCCTGCACCGCGTTGCGCGTGCCGTCCACTGTCACGATCTTGACGTCGCCGGCCTTCTTGCCCGCGCTCTTGAGGGCGTTGACCGCGCCGAGGCCCATCTCGTCGTTCTCGGCGTAGATCCCGTCGATGTCCGGCTTGGACTGGATGAGCTGCTCGGTGACCTGCTGGCCCTTCTCGCGGGCGAACTCGCCGGTCTGCTTGAAGACGATCTTCAGGTCCGGGGCCTTCTCCTTGATGCGGTCCTCGAAGCCCTTGGTGCGCTCGGTGGTGACGTTGTTGCCCGCGGCGCCCAGCAGGATCGCGACGGTGCCCTTGCCGCCGGTGGACTCGATCATCTGGTCCGCGGCGCGCTTGCCCTGCTCGACGAAGTCGGAGCCGATGAAGGACACGTAGTCCTTGCAGGCCGTCGCGTTGATCTTGCGGTCGACGGTGACGATGGGGATGTGCTTGGCGCCGGCCGAGCGCAGCACGGGCTCCCAGCCGTCCGAGTTGAGCGGGGCGATGACCAGCAGGTCGGCGCCCTTGGCGATGAGGTCCTGCACATCGCTGATCTGCTTGGAGAACTGCGACTGGGCGTTGGCGGTGAGCAGCTTGACGCCCCGGGACTTCGCCTCGGCCTTGAGGGAGGCGGTCTCCGCGATGCGGAACGGGTTGGCCTCCTTCTCGGACTGCGAGAAGCCGACGGTGGCGTTCTTCAGGTCGAGCTTCTTGCCGCCGTAGGCGGAGATGTCACAGGTCGGGCCGCCGTCGGGCGAGGCGACCTCCTGGCCGCCCGCGCTGTCCTTCTGGCTGCTCGAACTGCCCTGGTCGGAAGAGCTCTTGTCGTCCTCCGACTTGGCGCAACCGGTGGCGAGCGCGAGGCTCGCCACGAGTCCGGCCGCAAGCAGGGCCCGGGAGGAATTACGGCGAAGTCGTGCGGTCTGCGTCATGTGGAGGTCCCCAAAAACGGCACGGCCCGCGCGCGAACGCGCTGACGGGGTGGATGTGTTCGACCGGTCGCAACGGCGGTACAGGGGAGGGTTTTACATCGTTGGAAGGAGGCTGTAAAGACCTCGCGCAGGCGGCGGGCCCGCTCCGGGCCCTGCCGGATCACCGTCGGCCGAGCGTGCTCTCCCGCTCCACCAGCCGGAACTCCGCGGCGAGTTCGCCCCCCGGACGCTCGTCGGGACGCTCGAGACGGCGCAGCAGCGCACGCACCGCGAGCCGGGCGATGGCCTGCTTGTCCGGGGACACCGTGGTCAGCGTGACGGCCCCGAACCGGCCCTCGGCGATGTCGTCGAAACCCACCACCGCGACGTCCCACGGCACCCGCAGCCCGCGCTCGTGCAGCACCCGCATCGCACCAATCGCCACCAGGTCGTTGTAGGCGAACACGGCGTCCGGGCGCACCCCGGAGTCCAGCATCCGCGCCATCGCCTCCGCCCCGTCCCCGCGGTCCCAGCCTCCCGTGGCCCCCACCAGCGTGTCCGGCGCCTCGAGACCCGCGTCGGCCAGCTCGCCCCGCCAGCCCTCGAGACGCAGGTGGGCGGGGGAGTTGGCGGAGTCGGTGCGCGCCCCGAGATAGGCGATCCGGGTCCGGCCGCGGCCCAGCAGATGGCGGACCGCGGTGCGGGCCGCCGCCACGTTGTCGATCGCGATGTGGTCGTAGGGCAGGCCGTACTCGCGCTCGCCGAGCAGCACCAGCGGCATGTCGTCGTCGAGCCCGCGCATGTCCTCGGGCTCCAGCTCCAGCGGGCTCAGGATCAGCCCGTCGATGACCCGCGCCCGGAAGCCCTGGCAGACCAGGACCTCCTGCTCGCGCTCGCCCCGGGTGTGGTCGAGCAGCACCGTGACGTCGTGCTCGGCGGCCGCGTCGATGACCGCGCCGGCCAGCTCCGCGAAGTACGGGTTGCCGAGCTCCGGCACGGCGAGCGCGATGATGCCGGTACGGCCTTTGCGCAGGTGGCGGGCGGTCAGATTGGGCCGGTAGCCGAGCTCGTCGATCGCCTTCTGCACCCGGGCGCGCATCGCCGGGGTCACGTGCTGGTAGTTGTTCACGACATTCGACACGGTCTTGATCGAGACGCCCGCGCGCTCCGCGACATCCTTCAGGCTCACCCGCACGGAATCTCCTTCGCTTCGGCACGTCCGCTCACCGGGCGTGCTTGTCATGACCCTGGACAGCGCGCGGGATCGCGTGCTGTCATGCCAACTGCCGCTCATTCCAACGTTGTACAGACGAGTTGTACCGACTCGAACGGCGAGCCGCCACCCTTCCTCATCGCGTTCCAGCACAGGAGGATCCGTGCGCACCAGAACCCGCAGACGTCCCGGCCGGCACCTGGCCCCGATGCTCATCGCGGCCCTCGGACTCACCGCGCTCACCGTGGCCCCCTCGGCCACGGCCGCGGACGACGACCCCGTGGAGCCGCACGGTCTCAAGGGGGAGTACTACACCCAGTCCGCCCCCGGGGCCTTCGATTTCGACCAGCTGAAGGCGACCGGCTTCGACCCGCAGGTCGACTTCGGCAGCCTGGAGTCCCGGCTGCAGTCGGCCACCGGACAGAACGACGACGTGAGCGCCCGCTGGACGGGCCGCCTCGTCCCCGAGAAAACCGGCGCGACAACGTTTTCCCTCACCGGCGACAACGGCTTCCGGCTGTGGGTCGACGGCAAGCTCGTCATCGACCACTGGGTCGACGACTGGGACAAGGAGCAGACCTCCGCGCCCGTCGAGCTCACGGCCGACAAGGCCGTCGACATCAAGCTGGAGTACTTCGAGCACGAAGGAGGTTCCAACCTCCATCTGCGCTGGACCGAGCCCGGCGAGCAGAAGGAGGCCATCCCGTCCTCCGCGTTCCGCATCCCCGCGGACTGGACGTACGACGGCGCCATCGGCACCACCGTGCTCGGCGACGGCCGCACCCTCAAGCTCGACTTCGCGCAGAAGCTCGGCGCGGTCCCCGGCGAGGTGAACGACCACATCGGCGCGGTCATCGGCGGCGCGAAGTGGCCGCTGGGAAGCGTCAAGGCGGACCCGGACGACCCGCGCGCCCTGCTCGTCGGTCTGAAGGAGCCGGTCGTCGGCAACAAGGACGGCGACGCACCCGGCCTCGCCGACGTCACCTACGACGGCAAGGGCGGACTGAGCGGTGAGGACGGCACCGCCGTCGGCTCGTTCTGGTCCAGCGGCCCGAACCGCTCGACCCACCAGCTGAGCACCGAGTGGGGCGACGACGTCACCCCGGCCAACGCCCACCGCGAGTACCCGCGCCCCCAGCTCACCCGCTCCCGGTGGCAGAACCTCAACGGGAACTGGGAGTTCTCCGCGGCCGCCGAGGGCGACCCGGTCCCGGTCGGCAAGAAGCTCGGCGAGAAGATCCTCGTGCCCTACCCCGTGGAGTCCCAGCTCTCCGGGATCGAGCGCCACGAGGACCGGATGTGGTACCGGCGCACCTTCACCGTGCCGAAGAACTGGAAGGTCGGCCACGGAGAGCGGCTCCAGCTGAACTTCGGGGCGGTCGACTGGAAGTCCGAGATCTACGTCAACGGCAAGAAGGTCGCGGACCACAAGGGCGGCTACGACAAGTTCAGCGCCGACATCACCGACGCCCTCAAGCCCGGCCGCACCCAGGAGCTGATCGTCGGCGTCTACGACCCGACCGACGCCGCCGACGGCGAGAACCCGCCGATGGGCAAGCAGCGCCTGGACCCCAGCGGCATCTGGTACACCCCGTCCTCCGGCATCTGGCAGACGGTCTGGATGGAGCCCGTCGCCACCGACCACGTCGGCGACCTCAAGCTCACCCCCAGCGTCGAGAACGGCACCCTGACCGTCGAGACGACCGGCGTGCGCGCCGGCCTGCCCGTCACCGCCACCGCCTACGCGGGCAAGCACAAGGCCGGCACGGTCACCGGCACCTCCGGCTCGCCGCTCACCCTGAAGCTGGACAAGCCGCACCTGTGGACCCCGGACGACCCCTACCTGTACGACCTGAAGGTGAACGTCGGCTCCGACCGGGTCGGCAGCTACTTCGGGATGCGCTCCATCGAGGTCGAGCAGGTGAACGGCACCCCGCGCACCGTGCTCAACGGCAAGCCCACCTTCATGATGGCCACCCTCGACCAGGGGTTCTGGCCGGACGGCCTGCACACCGCGCCCAGTGACGAGGCGCTCGCCTACGACCTCAAGATGCACAAGCAGATGGGCTTCAACTCCGTCCGCAAGCACATCAAGGTCGAGCCCGACCGCTGGTTCTACTGGGCCGACAAGCTGGGCCTGCTCGTCTGGCAGGACATGCCCGCCATGACGGCCGGGGTCAACCCGTCGACCGCCGCCCGCGCCGAGTTCGAGCGCGAGATGAAGGTCATGATCGACCAGCACTACAACCACCCCTCGGTGATCATGTGGGTCACGCTCAACGAGGGCTGGGGCCAGTACGACGAGGGCCGCCTCGCCGACCAGGCCAAGTCCTGGGACCCGACCCGCCTGATCAACGGCATGTCCGGCCTCAACCTCGGACGGGACGGCGGCGCCGGCGACATCATGGACGAACACGGCTACCCGAGTCCCGCCCTGCCGCCGCAGCCCGACGGCAAGCGCGCGCTCGTGGCGGGCGAGTACGGCGGCCTCGGCCTCGCCGTGCC
>NZ_WWIA01000155.1 GCF_009870065.1 Streptomyces sp. SID5785
GGAGGGAGGGGGAGCCGGGGGTCACGGGCGGGGGACGCCTCCGTACCGGCCGGTGTCCGCGCCACCCAAGTGATGACGGCACGCCTCCTTCTGCCGACCCGTCAGCGGGAGGGCACGGCCATGAAAGCACACTTACTAAGTGGCTAGTAAGTAGTCGTGCGGGTCCGGGCTCCGGGCGGTCACGACGGCCGCGGACGGGCACGGCGTAGGGTCGGGCGGGTGAGCGACGAGTCACCGCAGGCAACGGGCCGGTCCACGCAGGCCCCGCGGACCCCGAAGAGCGCGGCGGCCCGCCGGCGGCAGCAGGACATCCTGCACGTCGCCGTCGACGCCTTCGCCGCCCGCGGCTACCACAACGCCTCCCTCGCGGAGATCGCGTCGCGGGCCGGCATCACCCAGGCGGGAGTCCTGCACTACTTCCGCTCGAAGGCGCTGCTGCTCACCAGCGTCCTGGAACTGCGGGACCGCAGCGGCATCGAGCAGACCGGTGCCGAACGGCCGACGGGCCTGGAGTTCCTCCGGCACCTCGTCGCGACCGCGCGGGACAACGCGGAGCGCGAGGGCGTCGTCCGGCTGTACGCGGTGCTGTCCGCCGAGTCGGTGACCGACGACCACCCCGCCCAGACGTACTTCCGCGACCGGTACGTCGGGTTGCGCGCGTTCGTCGCCGACGCCCTCGTCGAGGCGTGCGGCCTGGGGGAGGGCGATGCGGTGCGGGCGCGCGACGCGGCCAACGCCGTCATCGGCGTGATGGACGGACTGCAGGTGCAGTGGCTCCTGTCGCCGGGGCAGGTCGACATGGCGGCCAGCACGGAGCTCGTCATCGACGCGGTGCTCGCGGCGCTGCGGCCCGGCGCGTGACCCGGCGGGGACCGGCCTCCGCGCAGCCCTGACGCCCTGGGATGTCGCGCGGTCCACGGCGCCGTTTGACCCTGACGCAGGGGCAACCTCTCAGCATGGTGGCCATGACGACCAGACACGATGTGTACGAAGGCGGCGCCGGACCGCGCCGCGGGTCCGGCGGCGGCCCCGCCCCGGTCCCGGACGGGACGCCGGGCCCGCAGCACCTCACGGTCCGCACCGTCCACCATGACGGCGTCGCGATCTCCGTGACGCGCGGCGGCCGCGGGCGGCCGCTGGTCCTGTGCCCCGGGCTGCTCTCGACCCAGGCCGACCTGCACGAGCTGACCTCGCTCCTGCGGCGCGACCACGACGTGATCACCTTCGACCTCAGAGGCCACGGCCTGACGTCGGCCGCCGACCGGTACTCCTTCGACGCGTTCCTCGGCGATCTCGGCGCTGTGCTCGCGGCGCTCGACCTGCCGGCACCGCCGGTCCTCGTGGGTCACTCGCTGGGGGCGGACCTGGCCGTCCACCATGCCGCCGGGCATCCGGACGCCGTTGACGGGCTCGTCCTGATCGACGGAGCGAACCCGCTGCCC
>NZ_WWIA01000156.1 GCF_009870065.1 Streptomyces sp. SID5785
TTGAGGAGCGGGGGCCGGGGCGGAGCCCCTGGGGGTGCGGGGGGTGCCGGGTGCCGGGAAGGTGCGCCGGGGGGTCAGTCCGGGTCCGTGATGCCCCGGCGGGACTGGACGCCGAGTACGACGAGCCCGACGGCCAGCCACACCGCCCCGACGATCTGCGCCGTCCCGGACGCCTCCACGATCACCGCCACCGTGATCGCGGCACCGATCAGCGGGATCAGGGCGTGCCGCCACCAGCTGGCCCCCGCCCCCCGGCGCCGTACGACGAAGTAGCCGATCACGCTCGCGTGCAGCAGCGTGAAGGCGGTCAGCGCCCCGATGTCCACCACCGAGACGAGGTGGTCCAGCCCGTCGTCGCGGCGTGCCGCCCACCCCGCCGCCACGAGCGTGATCACCGCCGCCAGCAGGATCGCGAACCGCGGCACCCCCGACTCCGTCCGCGACAGGAACCGCGGCAGCCGCCGGTCCCGCGCCATCGCGAACAGCAGCCGGCCCGCCGCCGCCTGCCCCGCCAGCGCCGCGAACGCCGCCCCGATCGCCTTGCTCACCGCCACCAGATCGTGCAGCCAGCCCCCGACGGAGGCGTCCACCGCGTCGTAGAACGCCGACCCCTGCTTGCCCGGGTCCGCCGCCAGCTGCGCCGACGTCGTCGGCTCCAGCAACGCCACCAGGTACGTCTGCGCCACGAACAGCACACCCGTCAGCGCCAGACAGAACAGCACCGCCCGCGCCACCTTCGCCGAACCCCCCGTCACCTCCTCCGC
>NZ_WWIA01000157.1 GCF_009870065.1 Streptomyces sp. SID5785
ACGACGTGACCCCCGAACGCACCGCCGCCCCGTCGGCCGGCCGCACGCCGGGGGGTGCCCCGGGCACCGTCGTCGCCCCGCGCGCCGGGGGCGACATCGCGCTCGCCCGCGACCCCGGCCGGCGCCGCGAGCGGCCCTCGCGCGTCGTCCTCGTCGCCGCCGACGAGATCGCGGCCCTGCTCGGCACCCTGGCGCTCACCGAGCAGCAGCGCGGCCCGCTGGTGCTCGCCGCGTTCGTGCTCGTCGTCCTCGTCCTGCACGCCGCGGCGGGCCTGTACCGGTACACGCCCGAGCCGTACATGCTCGACGAACTGCCCGCCGTCGCGGGCCGCGGCGTCCTCGCCTGGTGCGTGCTCGGGGCCGGGCTCGCGGCGCTGCCGGGGCAGACCCCGCTCGGGCTCACCGCGCTGGGCACCGGCTGCGCCGTGCAGGTCGTGCTGGCCCTCACCGGCCGGGCCGTCGTGCACCGGCGCCGCCGGCTCGATCTCGTCCGGCGGCCCGTCAGCACGCTGCTCGTCGGAC
>NZ_WWIA01000158.1 GCF_009870065.1 Streptomyces sp. SID5785
AGGTCACCGAGCCGTGGTCGCCGATGACCGCGTCCGCCGCGAGGAGCGCCTGCCGCCAGCCGTGCAGCGGGTCGATCAGCGCGAGGCCCGCGCGGCGGGCCCGGTCCAGCCAGGCGCGCACCTGGCCCGGACCGTGGCCGTGCCAGACGTTCGGGTGCAGCACGGCGGCGCACCGGTAGGCGTCCAGGGGCAGTTCGGAGGTCAGCCGCGGCAGCAGGGACGGCAGGACGTCGTCACCGCCGTCGCCGAACAGGGCGTCGGGACCCCAGGTCGAGCTGAGCAGCACCAACCGCCGGCCGGGCGGGACGCCGAGGGCGCGGCGGTAGCGCTCGCGCAGCGGGCGCGCGGCCAACAGCCGGTCCCAGCAAGGGTCCCCGGCGACGATCCCGGTGTGCGCGGCCTCGGGGCAGACGCCGCGCAGCCGCTCGTCCTGCTCCGGATGGGACAGCACGAGGGCGTCGGCGACCGGCGTGCCGTCCTCGGCGAGCAGCCACTCCGGCGACATCCCGAACACGGGCGCACCACCACCGCACGGCTCCCGGCTCCCGGCTCCCGGCTCCCGGC
>NZ_WWIA01000159.1 GCF_009870065.1 Streptomyces sp. SID5785
TCTGCAACCACGTCTGGCCGCGGACCTGCCGGACCTGCTGCGCACCGCGCGCTCGCACGGCGCGACCACCTCCCTCGACCCCCAGGACGACCCGTCGGGCACCTGGGCGGGACTGAGCGCCGTCCTCGCACAGACCGACATCCTGCTGCCCAACGCCGCAGAGGCCCTGTGTCTGGCGGGACCGGCCGCGCGGACACCGGAGGACGCAGCGGAACTCCTGGCGGCACGCGGCCCGCTGGCCGTCGTCAAGAAGGGTGCAGAGGGTGCGCTGTGTCACGACGGGCGGCGCCTCCTGACCTCCCCGGGCGTGCCTGCCGACCCCAAGGACACGGTGGGCGCAGGCGACAGCTTCGACGCCGGATTCGTCGCCGCCACCCTGGACGGCCACTCCCCTGACGAGGCACTCACGTTCGCCGTCACCTGCGGCGCCCTGTCCACCCGTGCCCACGGCGGCACGCCGGCCCAACCCACCCGCGAGGACGTCCTCGCCCACCTCACCCGCACCGGAGCACCCACCACATGAACCACCCCAAGATCGCCTTCATCGGCGCAGGCAGCGTCGTCTTCACCCAGGGCCTGCTCGCCGACCTGTTCGCCCTGCCCGAACTGACAGGCGCA
>NZ_WWIA01000160.1 GCF_009870065.1 Streptomyces sp. SID5785
CTCCGGCGATTGAGGAGCGGGGGCCGGGGCGGAGCCCCCGGGGGTGCTCATGCGCAGCCCCGCCGCCATCACGTCCCGGGATATCAACTCGGCCAAGGGCGCGCCCAGTTCGGCGACCCGCCAGACCCGACGTCCCGTCACTTCCGAAGCCGCCGCCAGGAAGGACTCGGCCGCGATCACCGCCGCCCGCGCCGCGTCCTCGTATCGCACGACGAACTCCGCGTCCCCGACGACCAGTTGGGCCGAGCCGTCGGGGAGGCCGCGCAGCAGCACATCCGGCCCGAGCGCGGAGACGTCCCCGCGACCGTCGTCCAGCGCGAAGAGGAAACGGCCCGACAGGCCCGGCGTCACCGAGCTGGCGCACAGCGCGGAATCAAGCCCGGTCAGCCAGGGCCGCACGTCCACGAAACCCGCGCCGTCGAGCCCCGACAGCGGCGAAGCCACCACGTTGCGGACCCGCTCGTGGAGCGGCGACGGCAGCAGCCCGGCCTCGCCGAGCACCTCCGCCAACTCCCCGCCGCACCCGTCCCGCAACCCCCGCAGCTGCACGTTCCCGCGCGAGGTGAGGTGCAGTACCCCGTCCCCGAGCCGCCCCGCCGCGTCCGCGAGCGCCCGCGCCCGCACCGCGGTGAGCACCCCGCCCGGCACCCGGACCCGCGCGAGGAACCCGTCGTCCGCGGCGTGCAGCCGCAGCGCGCCGGGGCAGGCGTCACCCCGGGACGTACCGGACGCACCGGGGCCGGGAGACATGGGGGCGGGGGACATGCCGGGGAGCATACCCACAGCCACCGGCACTCCCGCTGTGAGCAGCGTCCCGTACCGGGCCGTGCGCTTGCCCCGTACGATGACCCGCGGCGGTCCGGTCCGGGCCGCCGCTCGCCGGCGACGGCGACAGGGAGGAAGCCCGGTGCGAATCCGGCGCGGTCCCGCCACTGT
>NZ_WWIA01000161.1 GCF_009870065.1 Streptomyces sp. SID5785
GACGCTGGTCGTCACCAACGGCACCGGGCAGGCCCTGCCGGCCGGGCCCGTGGACGTCGGCGTGGACGGCGAACCGCTGCCGACCACCGCGCTGCCCACGCTCGCCCCCGGCGGCACCGGCCGGGTCGGTCTCGGCCCCGCCGAGGCGCTCCGGGTCGCGCGCCGCACCGAACTCCTCGAGTCGACCGCGGGGCTGCGCAACTCGACGACCGTGCTCGCTCACCGGGTGCACATCGAGCTGGCCAACCGGCTGCCGCGCCCCGTCACCGTCGAGGTCCGCGAGCGCGTCCCCGTCACCTCAGACTCCGACGTCCGGATCGAGGAGCGGGCCGACTGGACCGTCCCGGCCGACGGCGAGGGGCCCGACCTGCACGCCGCCGGGACCCGGCTGTGGCGGGCCGACGTGCCCGCGGGCGGCGCCGCCGTGCTCGACGGCGGCTACGAGATCCGGATCCCGGCCGCCAAGGCCCTCACCGGCGGCAACCGGAGGAGCTGACCCACCATGTCCCCGACCTCTCCCGCACCTGCACCCGCATCCGAACCCGAACCCGCACCCGTCCCCATGCCCGTCACCGCGGTGACCTGCCTCGAGGACCGCGCCCAGATCACCCGCACCGCGGCCCTCGAGCTGACGGCCGGGGTCCGGCGGCTGCGTCTCGGACCGGTCAGCGCCCTCGCCGTCGACCGCAGTCTGCACGCCGAACTGACCGGTGCCGAGGCCGACGTCCTCGACGTGCGGATCGTGCGGGCCTGGACCCCGCGCGGCCCGCAGGCACCCACCGAGGACGATGCGCCGCTGCGCCGGCACGCGTACGCCCTCCAGGAGCAGCAGACCGGTCTCGAGCACCACCGCGACCGGCTGCGCACCCGCCTGGACGTCCTCGACCGGCTGGCCGGCGACCTGCTCCGCGACATCGCCGAGGGCGCCGGCGCGGGCGAGAGCGAACCGGAGCGCTGGACCACGGAACTGGACCGGGTCGACGCCGAACGCGCGGCCCACGAGGACGAACTGGCCGCGGTCGGCGCCCGGCTGGCCCGCGTCGCGGCCGAACTCGGCAGCACGCACGACGCGCTGGCCCTCGCCGAGGAGGAACCCCCGTCCCTCACCGCGCACATCGAGCTGACCGTGCGAGCGGCGGCCGCCGGCCCCGCCACCCTGCGCGTGACGCATCTGACCCCCTGCGCGCTGTGGCGACCCGCCTACCGGGCCACGCTCGACGGCGACCGGCTGACGCTCCGCACGGACGCGACGGTCTGGCAGCGCACGGGCGAGGACTGGAGCGGCGTGGACCTCACGCTGTCGACCGCCCGCTCCACGCAGGCGACCAGCCCGCCCCGCCTCGTCGAGGACCGCCTGACCCTGCGGGACCGGTCCGCGGACGAACGCCGCACCGTGGACGTCGCCGTGCGCGAGGAGACCGTCGGCGACGTCGGTCCGCTCCAGGTGGCCGGGCCGCCCGGCGTGGACGACGGCGGCGAGACCCGGGTGCTGCGGGCTCCGGCCCCGGCGTCGGTGCCCTCGGACGGCCGCGCCCACCGCGTCCCGCTGTCGAGCGCGAGCACGACGGCCCGCACCGAGCAGGTCTGCGCGCCCGAGCTCTCGCCGCTGGTCACCGAGGTCGCCCGGTTCACGAACCCCACCGGGCACGCCCTCCTCACGGGCCCGGTCGACCTGGTGCGCGGCAGCGGCTTCACGGGCCGGGGCACGCTCCCCTTCACGGCGCCGGACGCCCCGCAGGAGCTGGCCTTCGGCTCCTCGGACACCTACCGGGTGACCCGCGAGACGGAGGAGAGCCGCGACACGGCGACCCTCACCCAGCGCACCGTGATCACCCGCACCGTCCGGCTGCACGTCTCGCGCTTCTCCGCGCCGGACGAGACCGGCGAGCGCACCGTCACCCTGCGCGAGCGCATCCCGGTGTCCGAGGTCGCGGACGTCGACGTCCGCCTGCGCGAGGACCGTTGCTCCCCGGCGCCGGACGGGGTCGACGCGGAGGGGATCGTGCGCTGGGACCTCACGCTGCCGCCGGGCGCGCACCGGACCGTGACCCTGGTGTACGACGTGGTGGCGCGCGCCAAGGTGACCGGGCTGTAGGGCGCCGGGCTCCAGCGGACCGGTCCTCCGGGGCCGGGCCGCCCCGAAGGGGCGTCGGGCCCCGGCCCGTTCACGCGGGCAGCGCCGCCACCGGGCCGTTGCGCTCGCGCCAGGCGGAGCGGTGCGCCCGCGCCGACGCCGACGCGGAGCGCCGTGCCTCGGGGGCGACGGGCAGCCGGCACAGGGCGTCGAGCGTGGTGAGCATGCCCTCGGCGAAGCGGTGTCCGAGCGGGGTCAGCCGCGGGGAGCCGAGCACCTGCGCGGTCGCTTCGCGGGCGGCGGCACGCCAGCGGGTGAACTGGAACTCGGCGGCGGCGCGCAGCTCGCGGTCCGGGGTGCTCTCCCGCTGCCGGTTCCAGAACCGGGCGACGCCCAGATGCGCGTAGGCCCCGTGGAAGAGGCCGAGCAGCGGGCGCGGGTCGGGGCGCCAGGACGCGTAGTAGAGCTCGCTGCCGCCGGGCTCGAAGAGGTCGAAGAGGTGCAGCAGCGCCGCGAACTTGTTGTGCTGGGCCTCGTGGGCGAGCGTCACGGCGAAGCGGGTGGCGGTGGCGGGCCGGGACAGGGCGAGGCAGCCGAAGGTCTCGGCGTTGCTGCCGCTGACGGTGCCGCTCACGGCGTCGACGAGGGGCACCAGGACCCAGGGGACGGCGGCGAGTTCGGCGTGCAGCTCGGCGTGGTCGGCGGCGAGCAGGTCGACCGCGGCGCGCGCGGTGTGCCGCCAGTGCCGTACCTCCCCTTCGGGCATGCCGTCGGGCGCGCGGACGGCCCGCTGGAAGCACGGCGGATCGATCGTGTCGAGGAGCAGCGGCGCCGAGGGGCCCAGTGCGGCGAGGCGGTGCGCGCCCTGCCAGCGGCCCGCGGCGCCGTGCGGATCGCGCGGGACCGTCAGCGGCGGGGGGCCACCGGGGGCGCCCGGCAGGGCGAGACGGGTGCGGCCGTCCGCGCCGACCTCGAGCTCGACGGGCCCGTGCCCGTCCGCTCCGGCGCCGGGGACGTGGGCGTGTCCGACGGAGGGCAGCGTCACCCAGGGACCGTCGGGCGTCCAGCGCAGCCGTTCGGGCAGGCCCGAGCGCACGGCGGCAGCGGCGGCGAGCGCGGTGAACCACGACAGCGACGGACGCGGGGCGGCGGCGCCCGCCGTGCCGTCGCGGAGCCGGTCGAGACGGACGAGGAGCCGGACGAGCGCGGGCCCGGCCGCCGGGTGGGTGAGGACGGCCGCCGCTCGGTCCGGATCCCGGCGCTGGGCCGCGGCGAGGACCTCCCAGGCCCGCCGGGCC
>NZ_WWIA01000162.1 GCF_009870065.1 Streptomyces sp. SID5785
TCGAGGACACCTGGCAGTACCTGTACCGCGGCGCCTACTGGCGGCGCGGGCCGGTGACCATGGCCGCGATCGCCGCCGTCGACACCGCTCTGTGGGACATCAAGGGCAAGCAGGCGGGCCTGCCCGTGTACCAGCTCCTGGGCGGCCGCTCCCGCGAGGGCGTCACCGTCTACGGGCACGCCAACGCCGAGGACGTCGACGGCGTCCTCGGCGAGGTCGCCCACTACACGGATCTCGGCTACCGCGCGGTACGCGTCCAGACCGGCGTCCCCGGCCTCGACTCCACCTACGGCGTCGGCGG
>NZ_WWIA01000163.1 GCF_009870065.1 Streptomyces sp. SID5785
GGGCCGTCGCGGGAGCCGGGGCGGAGGCGGGCGCCGGGGCGGCGGGAGCCGGGCCCCGGTCCGCCGCGGTGGCCCGCTCGACGTCGGCGCGCAGGATGAGCCCGTCGGGGCCGGAGCCGGTCAGCTCACGCAGGTCGATGCCGTGGTCCCGGGCCAGCTTGCGCACGAGCGGCGAGATGACGGGGACGGGGCCCGAGGGACGGGCCACGCCCGACGCACGGGCCGGCTCGGGGGAGCGGTGGGCCGGGGACGGCGCCGGTGCGGTCGGGGACGGTGCG
>NZ_WWIA01000164.1 GCF_009870065.1 Streptomyces sp. SID5785
AGCCGCGCCAGATCCGGGTGCCGGGCGGCGCGTGCGGGACGTCGGGGGCCAGCTCGCACAGCATGCGGCGGTGCGCGGGGCTCTGCTGGACGGAGGCGACCTCGGCCGGCTGGGCCCGCCCCCGCTGGGCGAGCGCCAGTCCGGCGGCGGCCTGCGGGGCGGTCAGGGCCAGGCACACGCCGAGCACGGCGACGAGGCCGACGAGGACGCGTCCGGCGCGCAGGACGATCAGATACAGGACGAGCGCGGCGGCGGCCGTGAGCCCGGCCTCGCCGCGGGCCAGCGCGGGCGGTCCCGCCCACATGCCGACCGCGCCCGCGAGGGTGATCGCGGCGGCGCCGACGGACCCGGCCGTGAGGCCGTGGGCGAGCAGTCCAGGACCGGGCAGTCCGACGAACTCGGCCGGGCCCCACAGGGTGGTGCGCAGGTGGGCGGCGAGTCCGGGACCGGGCGCCGGGCGCACGCGGGCGCCCGCTCGATCGCTCGCTGTCACCTGCTCCGCCTCCGGCCGTCCTCGTTCCGGTCTGTCACCCTTCCGGCTGTTTAGCCTATGCAAAGGTCAGCGCGGTGCAGGGATGCCCCGGGCCCCTGTTATCCGATCGAGTCCGGGGTGGGCCGGCCGCGGTCGACCGTGCCGTGGGCCCGGCAGGCGGCCAGCGCGTCCGCGCGGCTGGCGTGGAGCCCGCCCGTGGGCCGTCCCGCCCGGGCCGCGTGCAGGGC
>NZ_WWIA01000018.1 GCF_009870065.1 Streptomyces sp. SID5785
GCCGAAGGCGAGGTGGCCGCGGGCGTCGCGCCGGATGTCGAAGGTGTCGGGGGCGGTGAAGCGCTCCGGGTCGCGCCCGGCCGTGCCGATGCCGATCAGGACCGGGTGACCGGCCGGGATCACCGTGCCGCCGATGTCGACGGGCTCGGCGGAGAACCGGTAGGTCGACGTCTCGACCGGGCCGTCGTAGCGCAGCATCTCCTCCACGGCCCCGTCGAGCAGGCTCATGTCGGCGCGCAGCGCGGCCAGTTGGTCCGGGTGGTCGAGCAGGGCCCGCACGCCGTTCCCGATCAGGTTGACCGTCGTCTCGTGGCCGGCGACCAGGAGCAGGAAGGCCATGCCGCGCAGCTCCGTCGCGGAGAGCCGGTCGCCGTCCTCGGCGGTCGTGCGCAGCAGCACGCTCAGCAGATCGTCGGCCGGGGCGGCGCAGCGCTTGTCCTCGATGAGCGTGTCGAAGAACTCGATCAGTTCGAGCAGCAGCGTGCCGGCGTCGGCCGAGGTCGGCGCGACGACCTCGGAGGACATCCGGCGGAAGCGGTCGCGGTCGATGTCGGGGACGCCGAGCAGCTCGCAGATGACGGCCATGGGGAGCGGGAAGGCGAGCGACTCGATCAGGTCGGCGCTGCCCTGCGGGACCATCGCGTCGAGCAGCTCGTCGGTGATCTTCTGGATGCGCGGGACGAGCGCCTCCACCGTGCGCGGGGTGAACGCGCGGGTGACGAGGGAGCGGAGCCGGCCGTGCTCCGGCGGGTCCGCGACGAGCAGATGGCGCCCGATCGGGTCCATCTCGCGGGCGCCCGGCACCGTCTTGATCAGGCGCGGGTCGGTGAAGGCGGTGCGGGACGCCTCGTGGCCGACGATCAGCCACAGGTCCTGGCGCGGCTCGGGGCCGGGCACCCGCACGTGGTGGACGGGGCCGAGCCGACGCAGCCGCTCGTACACCGGATACGGGTCGGCCCAGAACGCCTCGGCGCTGTCCGCGAACTCCTCCAGGTCGAGCGGTCCTTGTGCTGTGTCCATGTCCCGTGCCCTCCGTCGCGCCGCCGGTCGCCCGTCCCCGTGTCTAACTCGCGCCGCGCACCCGGGGTTCCCGCCCCGCGCCGCCGCTGTCCAGGAACCGGGCCAGCGGCAGCGTCGCGGCGCCGACGGTGACGGCGTCGGGGCCGAGCCGGCCCAGCTCGACGGTGGTCTGGGCGAAGGGGTGGCGCAGGGCGTGGGCGGCGGCGGCCCGGCGCACGGGGCCGATCAGCCGCGGTCCGAGGAGCAGTCCGGCCCAGCCGCCGACGACGATCCGCTCGGGGTTGAACAGGTTGACGAGCCCGGCGATGCCCGCGCCGAGGAACTCGGCCGTCTCGTCGAGGAGTTCGGCTGCCGACGGGTCCGCGAGCAGGTCGGCGAGCGCGCCCTCCTCGTCGGGCGCCGCACGGTGTCCGTCCCGTCCGTCACGTCCGTCGCGTCCGCCCCGCTCCTGCCACCGCTCGAGGAGCGCCGCCGCCCCGACGTAGGCCTCGAGGCAGCCGCGCGCCCCGCAGCGGCAGCGCCGCCCGCCGACCCGCACCACGGTGTGGCCCCACTCGCCCGCGCTGCTCGACGCTCCCCGGTAGGGCTCGCCGTCGGCGATGACACAGGCGCCGACGCCGGAGCCGATGAGCGCGATGACCGCGTGGCGCGCGCCGCGGCCGGCGCCGAACCACATCTCGGCGCGGCCGAGGGTCTTGGCGCCGTTGTCGACGAACAGCGGCAGATCGGGCGGGAGTCCGCCCGCGGCGCGCAGCAGTCGCTCCAGCGGAACGGCGTCCCAGCCGACCGTCTGGCCGTGCACGACGGCGCCGTCCGGGCCGGAGGCGTCGACGATGCCGGGCACGCCGACGCCGACGCCGATGAGTGCGCCGGGCGGCAGGTCCGCCTCGGC
>NZ_WWIA01000165.1 GCF_009870065.1 Streptomyces sp. SID5785
CGACGGCCACGAGATCGGCACGCACTTCAACGGGCACTTCTGCGGCGGCTCCGGCTCCGTCGCCAACTGGAACGCGGCCCAGTGGCGCAGCGAGATCGAACAGGCCCGCACCTTCGTCAAGTCCTGGCGCACGCACACCGGCTGGCACGACCAGCCGTCGCTGCCCTTCGACTACGACAAGGAGCTCATCGGCGGCCGCACCCCCTGCCTGCTCGGCCAGGACAACCTGCTGCCCGTCGCCCGCGAGCTCGGCTGGCGCTACGACGCCTCCTCGCCCGGCGGACTCCAGCGCTGGCCGGACAAGAAGCAGGGCGTCTGGGACTTCCCGCTTCAGGGCATCCCCTTCCCCGGGCACCGCTTCGAGGTCCTGTCGATGGACTACAACAT
>NZ_WWIA01000166.1 GCF_009870065.1 Streptomyces sp. SID5785
CGCACGGCGACCTCGAGGTGCACTTCGTGGGGCTGCCCGCCACGCAGAACCCGCTCGCACTGACCGCGCCGACCGTCCTCGACGTGAGCCCGCTGCTGCGCGAGCTGATCATCGCCTACACCCGCGACCCGCACGACGACGGACCGCAGCGGCGGCGCCTGCGGGCCGTGCTGCTCGACCAGTTGCGGACCGCGCCGGTGCGCCCGCTGCATCTGCCCGCGCCGTCCGCTCCCCTGCTGCGCGAGCTGTCCGCGCTGCTGGCCGCCGACCCGGCCGACAGCCGGTCGCTGGAGGAGCTGGGACATGTCATCGGGGCCAGTGCGCGCACCCTGTCGCGGCTGCTCCGCGCCGATCTCGGTCTGACCTACCCGCAGTGGCGCACGCAGATCCGGTTGCACCACGCGCTCGTCCTGCTGGCCGACGGACTGCCGGTCACGGCGGTCGCCCACCGCTGCGGCTGGTCGTCCGCGAGCACGTTCATCGCCGTCTTCCACCGCACGTTCGGGCACACCCCCGGGTCGCGGGCGGCCCGTTGACGACGCGGGGGCGCGACGAGCTGTTGACCTTGCCCTCGGGGCAGACCCCAGCATCGGTGGGACCGGGCGACGCGCCCGGGACGAGGAAGGACGGACGGGCATGGAACTGCTGACCATCGGGGCGTTCGCGAGGGCGTCACGCCTGTCGCCGAAGGCCCTGCGCCTCTACGACGACCTGGGGCTGCTGACGCCCGCGCGCGTGGACCCGGTCACCGGCTACCGCCTGTACGCGCCGCACCAGCTCGACCGGGCCCGCCTGGTCGCCTGGCTGCGCCGGCTCGGCATGCCGCTGGCCCGCATCCAGCAGGTGTGCGCGCTGGAGTCCGGGGCCGCGGCCCGTGAGGTGCGCGCCTACTGGGCCGGTGTCGAGGCCGATACCGCCGCGCGGCGCGAGCTCGTCTCCTTCCTCGTCGACCATCTGGCCGGGAAGGACCCCGACATGACCTCCTCCAGCGCCCCTCTGGGCATCCGTTACGCCGCCCGCACCGACACCGGACGGGTGCGGGCGGGCAACCAGGACGCCGCGTACGCGGGCGCCCGGCTGCTCGCCGTCGCCGACGGGTACGGCGAGCGCGGCGCTCCCGCGAGCGCGGCCGCGATCGACGCGCTGCGGTTCCTCGAGACCGACGTCGAGCCGGACACGGACGGCTTCCCGGCCGGTCATCTCCTCAACACCCTGGAGGACGCGGTCGACCGGGCGGCCGCGGCCGTGCGGGAGGCGGCGGGACCGGACGGGGCGGGTGACGCGGGCACCACGCTCACCGCGATGCTCTGGACCGGTTCACGGCTCGCCCTGGTCCACATCGGTGACTCGCGTGTCTATCTGCTGCGGGACGGCGAGCTGTTCCGCATCACGCACGACCACACCCTGGTGCAGTCGATGGTCGACGAGGGACGGCTGACCCCGGAGGAGGCAGCCTCGCATCCGCAACGCGCGCTCCTCGTACGGTCGTTGGGCCGGGACGCCGCCGCCAGGCCCGATCTGCGGCTGCACGACGCGCGGCCGGGTGACCGCTTCCTGCTCTGCTCGGACGGTCTGTCGGCCGTCGTGCCGTCCGACGCCGTCCACCGGGCGCTGGCGGCGGGCGGCACACCTGACCGTACGGCTGACGAGCTGATCGCCCTGGCGAACGCCTCCGGCGGCCCGGACAACGTCAGTTGCGTGGTGGCCGACGTCGTCGAGGCGGCGGTGCCGGTCGCCGGGTGAGGGCCTGACGCCGGTTCAGCCCGCGATCCCGGCCCGTTCGTCGGGGGTCGTGGGGGCGTCGTCGCCGGCCGGTGCGGGCCGCGGGCCCGCGCCGATGCCGGTGCCGGTACGGCGGCGTGTCACCAGGACGTGCACGACGGTCAGGAGGGCCAGCCAGACGGCGCCGACCTCGAGGGCCACCCGCGTGCTCTCGTGCAGTCCGAGCAGGACGAGCACGGCGGCCATGAACACGAGCGTGGCGATCTGCGCGTAGGGCCAGAACGGGGCGGGGAAGGCGAGGCCCGCGGCCTCCCGGGGCGACATCGCGCCGCGCGCCTTCATGTGGGTGAGCAGGATCATCACCCACACGAACACGGTGGCGAACGTGGCGATCGAGGAGATGATCAGGAAGATCTCGCCGGGGACCACGGCGTTCAGGACGACGCCGACGAGCAGCGCGCCGATCATCACCAGGGTCGTCACCCAGGGCACACCGCCGCGGGTCGTGCGGCGCATGGCGGCGGGGCCGTGACCGCGCTCCGCCAGTCCGTACATCGTGCGGCCCGCGGCGAAGATGTCACTGTTGATCGCCGACAGGGCGGCGGTCAGGACGACGACGTTCAGGACGGCGGCCGCGGACTTGAGGCCGACCCCGGCGAAGATCTGCACGAAGGGGCTGCCCGAGTCGTCGATCTGCCGCCACGGGGTGATCGACATGATCACGGCGAGGGTCAGGACGTAGAACAGGATGATGCGCAGCGGGATGGAGTTGACCGCACCCGGGATCGTCTTCTCCGGGGACTGCGCCTCGCCTGCGGTGACGCCGATGATCTCGGTGCCGCCGAAGGCGAACATGACGACGGCGAAGGAGATCACGAAGCCGTCGACGCCGCCGGCGAAGAAGCCGCCGTTCCCCCACAGGTTGTCGACGCCGACGTGGACGTGGCCGCTGCCGAGGCCGAGGGCGATGACCGCGATGCCGACGAGGATCATCGCGACGATGGCGACGATCTTCACGAGGGAGAGCCAGAACTCCAGCTCGCCGAAGACCTTGACGCTGACGAGGTTGAGCGCGCCGACGAGGACGACGGCGGCCAGGACCCAGATCCAGCGGGGCACGCCGGGGAACCAGAAGCCCATGTAGACGCCGATGGCGGTGACGTCGGCGACGGCCACGATGACCATCTCGAAGGCGTAGGTCCAGCCGGTGAGGAACCCGGCGAGGGGGCCCAGGTGCCGGTCGGCGTACTCGCCGAAGGAGCCGGCGCTGGGCGAGGCGACGGCCATCTCGCCGAGGGAGCGCAGGACGAGGAAGACGGCGGCTCCGCCGATCAGGTAGGCGAGCAGGACCGCGGGTCCGGCCGCCCGGATGGACTCGGAGGAGCCGTAGAAGAGCCCTGTGCCGATGGCGGACCCGAGGGCGATGAAGCGGATGTGCCGTGCGGTGAGCCCCCGGCTCAGGCCGGCCTTTTCGGTGCGCAATCGAGTCTCTCCCTCTTCGTCCCAAGGCGAACGGCAGCCTGTATATGCCTGTCTATACAGGTGCGTCAAGGGGTCGTCCGGTGCGCGGGCGCCCGGTCGGCCCCGCGCTGTACCCCGGCCGCCCGTGCGGCGTCAGTGCGTGGCGAACGCGCCTTCCAGGCGGTAGCGCGAGCCCGGGTGCAGCAGCCGCGCGATGCTCACGAGCGCGTCCCGCGACCAGGTGCGGCGGTGGACGAGCAGACACGGCTCGGCCGGGTCCGCGCCGAGGGCCGCGCAGTCCTGCGGCGAGGCGAGGACGGCCTCCACGATGTGCTCGCCCCGGCCCAGCGGAGCCACCTTCGACAGGAAGGCGAACGGCGTGCCGAGCGTGAAGTCCTGGTCCAGGTAGCCGGGCGCGAAGGCCGGGTTGACGTACCGGTCCTCCAACTGGAGCGGCACCCCGTCCTCGCAGTGCACGACCCGCGAGCGGAAGACCGGGCGGCCGGTGCCGATACCGAGGTGGGCGCCGGTGTGCTCGTCGGCCGGCTCCTCGCCGAGGAACAGCACCCGCGTCGTGTGGCGGCGTCCCCGGGCGCGCACCTCGTCGGCGATGTCGTGCACCTCCAGGAGCGCCGAACTGGCCTTGCGCGGGGCGACGAAGCTGCCGACGCCCATGACGCGCCGGATCACGCCGTCGGCGGCGAGCTCGCGCAGCGCGCGGTTCACCGTCATCCGTGACAGGCCGAGCGCGTCGACGAACTGGCTCTCGGACGGCAGCGCGTCGTCCTCCC
>NZ_WWIA01000167.1 GCF_009870065.1 Streptomyces sp. SID5785
GTGACGTCCGCGGCCGCTCCGTCCTCGACCTCGCGTGCGGAACGGGCTTCTACAGCCGCGAGTTCGGACGGCGCGGCGCCGTGGACGTCCTGGGGGTGGACGTCTCGGGCGAGATGGTCGCGGTCGCGCGGCGCATCGAGGAGGCGGCGCCCCTGGGTGTGCGGTACGTGGTCGGTGACGTGGCGCGGTCCGCGGTCCCGGGCGACGCACGCTTCGACGTGGCCACCGCGGTGAACCTGCTCAACTACGCCGACACCACGGACACGATGACGGCCATGTGCCGTACCGTCGCCGCCGCGCTCCGGCCCGGCGGCACCTTCTACGCGCTCAACCAGAGCCCCGACTACGACTTCGAGGGCCCGACGCCGCGCGCGTACGGTTTCCTCAGCGAACTGGAGGGCGGCCGGTCCGAGGTGGGCCCGCGGGTGCGGATCACCGCGTTCCTCGATCCGCAGCCCGTCTCCTTCACGGCCAACCTGCCCCGCCGCGAGGTCTACGGAGAAGCCCTGGAGCAGGCCGGGTTCACGGACGTGACCTGGTCGCCGCTGCCCGTCTCCGCCGAGGGACGCGCCGCGTTCCCCGACGGGTTCTGGGACGACTACGAGGCGAATCCGCCCTTCGAGCTGCTGGTCGCCCGCCGCCCCTCCTGAGCGGTCCGCGGGCGCTCGGCGGACCCCGCCGCGCCGTCCGTGGACACCGCCTTCTCCTCGGCGTCGGCGAGGAGAAGGAACACCGGGGGCAGGACGATCTCGATCACGGTCAGCGCGAGCTGGAACCACTGCGGCCGGCCCGCCACGGCAAGGGAGATCAGCCGGCCGACGGCTCCGAGCAGGAACACCACGGCCAGCCACCGGATCACCCCGGCGGGGATCGGGCGCCGGCGCGCGGCCCAGAGCCAGGCGAGCCCGTAGCCGACGAAACTCGCCCCCATGAAGCGGCCCCAGCTGTCGATCGTCGCACCGGCCGAACCGGCCCCGGGGATCGCCGCGTTGCCGAGCGCGACGTGGAACAGGCCGATGGCCACGCAGGCCCAGCCCATGAGCAAGGTGAGTACACGCAGAGTCCTGGCCATGGTCCCTCCGAGCCGCCTCGACGGCGGGGCTTAGTTGACACACGTCTACTTAATCTCCAGCCTGCAACCCTGGTAGACGTATGTCAACTAAGCTGGCCTCGTGCCTCCTCGTCAGCGCCTCTCCCCCGCCGACCGCCGCGCCCAGCTCCTCACCGTCGGGGCGCGGCTCTTCGCCGCGCATCCGTACGCCGACGTGCTGATGGAGCAGGTGGCCGAGGAGGCCGGGGTCTCGAGAGCCCTGCTGTACCGGCACTTCCCCAGCAAGCACGCCCTGTTCGCGGCCGTCTACCAGCAGGCGGCGGACCAGCTCCTCGCCGGGACCCGGCTCGATCCCGCGGACTCGCCGGCCGACCAGATCCGGCAGGGGATGGACGTCCACCTCGACTACTTCGTGGCCAACCGCCACGCGGTCCTTGCGGCGAACCGCGTGCTCGCCGGTGACCCCGTGATCCAGACGATCATGACCGACGAGCTCGACGCTCTCCGCTCGCGACTGCTCGCCGTGCTCCCGCTCACCGACGAGGGGGTCCGCGAGGCCGTGTCCGGCGTGCTCAAGAGCTGGCTCGTGTTCGTCCGGGTCCTGTGCGTCGACTGGCTCACCCACGAGACCTGCACCCGCACGCAGTTGCGCGAGGTGTGTGTCGGCGCCGTGCTGGGGGCGCTCGGGCCGCTGCTCTCGGAGGATCCGGCCCCCACGTCCTGAGCGGGCGTCCTGACGAACGCCGACGAGCCCGGCCGCCGGCCCGCCCGGCGTTCGCCAGGACGGACGACCCCCGCGGGCGTCTAATGGAAGGGCGGAGGGATCGCCCCCTCCCTGGAGCAGCACATGTCCGGGACCGAGAGCAAGCCGTCACAGGGGGACGTGCGGCGGCGCGGTGCGCTCCGCGCGCTGGGCGAGTGGTGCGCCCGGCACTTCGTGATCGTCGTGGTCATCTGGCTGATCGTGCTGGCCGCCCTCCAAGTACTCAACCGGTCCTTCGGCGGCGACTACTCCGACGACTTCTCCCTGCCCGGTGTGCAGTCCTCCGAAGGACTGGACGTGCTGCAGCGGCACGACCCGGCCGCCGGCGGCTACAGCAGCCAGATCGTGCTCCGCGACAGCGACGCGTCCCTGTCGTCGGTGAGCGGGCAGATGGGCACGGCCGTGGGCGATCTGCAGAAACTCCCGCACGTCCTGTCGGCACAGAACCCGCTCACCGCCGCGTCCGCTTCGTCCTCCGGCCAGTCCGGCCAGTCCGGCCAGTCGGGCCAGTCCGGTCAGTCGAGCCCGTCGGATGTCGGGCCGCTCTCCGGTGACGGGAAGACCGGGTACATCACCGTCCGCTTCGACGTGCAGCCCTCCACCCTCGGCGACTCGTACCTGACCGGTGTCGACAGCGCCGTGCATCCGCTGCGCGCCGCGGGTGTCGACGTCGAGTACGGCGGTCCGCTGGGCGAACTGGCGCGGCCGCCCGCGGACGACCGGGTGAGCGAGGCGATCGGGTTCGGCGTCGCGATCGTCGTCCTGATCGTCGGTTTCGGCAGCGTGCTCGCCGCGGCGCTCCCCCTCGTGACGGCGCTGCTCGCGGTGCTCGGCGGACTGGCGTGCCTCGGGCTGCTCGCGGCGGCGTTCACCTTCGCGACGGTGTCCCCGACGCTCGCCACCATGATCGGCCTGGGTGTCGGGATCGACTACGCGCTCTTCCTGATCACCCGGCACCGGCAGAACCTGATGGACGGCGCCGATCCCGTGCACGCGGCCGGACGGGCGACCGCGACCAGCGGCCGGGCCGTGCTCGTCTCGGGCTGCACCGTCGTCATCGCGCTCGCCGGACTGTCGGTCTCCGGCGTCTCCTTCATCAGCAGACTCGGCCTCGCGGCGGCCGTGACGGTCGTCTCCGCGGTCGCGGGCGCCCTCACGCTGGTGCCCGCGCTGCTCGGACTGATCGGCACCCGGCTCGACCGGCTGCGGGTCGGCCGCACGGTGGCGGAGGCCGACGCCGAGCCCGCGGCCGCCGCGCGGGGCACCTGGCACCGGTACGCGCAGCGCGTGGAGCGGCGGCCGTGGTGGTACCTGGCCGGCGGGCTCGTCACGGTGGTGGTGCTGGCGGTCCCCGTGGCGTCGATCCAGCTGGGGCACATCGGGGACGGCGCCGACCCGACGTCGTTCACGGACCGGCGGGCGTACGACATCATGGCGGACGCGTTCGGCCCCGGGTCCAACGGACCGCTGACCGTGGTGGTCGACCAGTCGAGCGTCCCCTCCGGGCAGCGCTCGGCCCTCTCGTCGCAGGCGCAGAAGTCGCTGGACGCGGTGGCCGGCGCGGCGGCCGTCACACCGCTGACCCCAACCCAGGACGGGGACGTCCTGGTCGGCACGGTCTACTCCACGACGTCACCGCAGAGCCGGGCGACCACGGACCTGACCAACCGCCTCGTCGACGAGACACTCCCGCAGGCGGTCTCGGGCACCTCGGCACACGGGTACGTCACCGGGACGACGGCCGCGCAGGTCGACTTCCGGGACATCGTGGCGCACCGGCTGCCGTTCATCATCGCGGTGGTCGTGGCGCTCGCGTTCCTGATCATCCTGATCGTCTTCCGCGGACTCCTCGTCGCTCTCAAGGCCGCGGTGCTCAACGTCCTCTCGATCGCCGCCTCCTACGGTGTCGTGGTCGCCGTCTTCCAGTGGGGCTGGGGCGGGCCCGCGCTCGGTGTCTCGGGGAAGGTGCCGATCGAGAGCTACGTGCCGATGATGATGTTCGCCATCATCTTCGGGCTGAGCATGGACTACGAGATCTTCCTGCTGTCGCGGGTCCACGAGCTCTGGATGCGTACGGGGGACGCCCGTGGGAGCGTCGCCCACGCCCTGGAGATCACCGCACGCGTCATCACGTGCGCCGCCCTGATCATGGTGAGCGTCTTCGCCGCGTTCGTCGTCAGCGACAACATCGTGGTCAAGATGCTCGGACTCGGCCTCGCCGTCAGCGTGTTGATCGACGCGACCGTCGTGCGACTGCTGCTCGTGCCGGCGGTGATGACCCTGCTCGGTCCGCGCGCCTGGTGGACGCCCCGCTGGCTGGACCGGCTGCTGCCGCACATCGACGCGGAGGGCACGGACGACGGGCCGGAGCGAGGCGACCACCCCGCCACCATTACCGGACTAAAGTCAGAGAATGGATGAACGACAGGACGCACCGCACACGCCGACCCAGCGGGACCTCGTGCGGCACTTCAACCGCACCGTCACCGAACGCGTGGGAGCCCTCCACGACCACTACCTGGGCCTGGACCGCCCGCTGGCCGAGGCACGACTGCTGTGGGAGATCACCGAGGAGGGCCGGGACGTGCGCCGACTGCGGGAGCAGCTCGGACTCGACTCGGGATATCTGAGCCGGCTGCTGCGCGCCCTCGAACGGGACGGACTCGTCGAGGTCGCACCGCTTCCCCGGGACCGGCGCGTCCGCACGGTCCGCCTGACACCGGCGGGGCGCACCCAGCGGGCCCTCCTCGACTCGCGCAGCGACGCACTCGCCGACTCCCTGCTCGCCCCGCTCGGGGCAGAGCAGCGCGCGCGTCTGGTCGCCGCGATGGCCGAGGTCGACCGGCTGCTCACCGCGGGGACCGTCCGGCTGGACTCCGTGGCACCCGACCACCCCGACGCCGCGCACTGCCTGCGCGCGTACTTCACCGAGATCGGCGACGCGTTCGAGACAGGCTTCGACCCGGCCCGCAGCCTGCTGCCGGACGCCGGTGAACTCCAGCCGCCGAAGGGCCTGTTCCTCGTCGCACGACTCCAGGGCGAACCGGTCGGGTGCGCCGGGCTCAAGCTGCCGCCGGACGCACCGGCCGAGATCAAGCGCATGTGGGTGGCACCACAGGCACGGCGGCTCGGGCTCGGCCGACGCCTGCTCGCCGCGCTGGAGGCGGAGGCGGTCCGGCACGGCAGTACCGCTCTGCGCCTGGACACGAACAGGGCACTCCAGGCCGCGATCCGCCTCTATCACGCGTGCGGCTTCCGCGAAGTCCCCGCCTTCAACGACGAACCGTACGCGCACCACTGGTTCGAGAAGCCACTGACCTGAGCCGCAGGCAGTGCATTCACCGTAGCGTCATTGCAACGCAACACGCCCTCTGCATTGCATTACAGACAGACCCATTGCAATGATTTACCAGCATCCACCTGCAACTACCACTTCTCAGTGCAATAAATTGATTGCCTCACCTCCGAACGCAACGTAGCTTTTTCCTCATCGAGAAACGCGCGACGGAGGGGTGGGTCATGGACGCGCTGCACAGCCGGTCACACGCGGCGCCGGTACCCGGCGCCCTCACCGCCTTCGTGCGGTTCACGGCCTGCGGGGGCGGGATCGGCGTCGCGTCGAGCTTCGCCGTCACCGCGCTCGCCTCGTGGGTCCCCTGGGCCGTGGCCAACGCACTGGTCACCGTCGTGTCCACGCTCCTCGCCACCGAGCTGCACGCCCGGTTCACCTTCGGTGCCGGAGGGCGGGCGAGCGGGCGGCAGCACCTGCAGTCCGCCGGGTCCGCGGCCGCCGCGTACGCGGGGACCTGTCTGGCCATGGTCGCGCTCCAGCAACTCGCCCCCGGTTCCGGGGCGTCGGCCGCACAGATCGTGTACCTCGCGGCCTCGGCGCTCGCGGGCGTCGCCCGGTTCGCGGTCCTGCGGCTCGTCGTGTTCGCCCGCGGCCGGGCGCACCGTGCGGCCGCCCCGGAGGCCGGTCAGCCGGCGGTCCGCAGCACGCGGAAGCGGTCCGGTCGCGCGGGGTCCCGGTCGACGACCTGGATCGGCGGTGCGGACCACTGCGGCACGGGGCTGTCCGGAGTGCGGGTGAAGCGGATCCGGCCGCGGGTGCCCTGCACGTCGATCCCGTCCCAGGAGCCCGGCGCCGGGCTCGTGCCCGTGCGGTGCGACACCAGCAGGGCGGCCAGCGCCGTGATGGTGTCGTAGCCCTCGAACGCCACGAACGAGGGCCCGCCGGGCAGACGTTCACGCAGGGCGCTGCGGACCCGGTCGCCGAGCGGCGTGAGCGTGTCCGGCAGGTACCTGAGGAACGGGACCGCCGCGCCGTCGTCACCGAGCAGCCGTGCCCACTCCGCGAACTCCGGCTGTCCGGCCGGAGCGCCGATGAGGACCTCGGCGAGGCGCGGGTCGGACCGCACCTCGCGGACGAGCGGTACGGCCGGTTCCGGGTGACCGACGAGGAGCAGCAGGGCGGTGGCGCCGTCGTCGGCGAGGGCGTCGCACAGCTGCGCCGGGCCGGTCGCCCCGGCGTCGAGCCGGCGCACGGTCCCGCCGTGCGGCGCAAGACGGTCCCGCAGGATCTCCGTGCCGGCGGCCCAGTAGACGCTCGGCTGGGCGGCGACGGCGACGCGGGTGTGCCCGGCGGCGAGGAGATGGTCCGCGAACAGGCGCCAGCCGCGGGACTGCGGCGGAGCGATGCGCGCGACCGTCCCTGACGGTGCGTCGGTCAGCGCGTCGAGCACCGCCGACGCGCACAGGTACGGAAGCCCGAGGGCGTCGGCGGTCGCGGCGGCCGTGCGGGCGACGACGCTGTGGTACTCCCCCGCCACGGCGTCCGCGCCCGAGCGCGCGAGTGCGGTGACGGCCGCGGCGGCCCGCGCCGGGTCGGCCGCCGTGTCGTGCACCTCCAGGACGACCGGGGCGCCTGCGACGCCGCCCGAGGCGTTGACGTCGCGGACGGCGGCCTCCATCCCGGCGAGCAGGTGGCGGCCCGCCTCGACCCAGCCGGGCCGGGTGAGCGGGGCGAGTGCGCCGATGCGTACGGGAGCGGGCTGCGCGGGGGTGACCATGCGGGCCATTCGAGCGTGGATCTGCCCACCAGGGCAAGGCAATTGCGCCCGGCCGGTCCGCTCAGGCCGCGCGGCGCGCGACGTCCTCGCGCAGGGCGGCCAGGAGCCAGTCGTGGGCCGATCCGGGCGTGGGCTCCGGGGCTGCGCCGTGCGGGGTGATGAGCTCGGTGACGAGTTCCCAGTACCCGTCGAGGCGCGGGTCGGAGCCGAGCTGTCCGGCCAGGGCGCGGCGGAACGCCACGGTGTCGCGCCGCTGGTGCACCCGCGCGTACGTGTCCACGAACCCGTCCAGGGCCTCCCCCGCGCGGGGCGCCCGTCCCGCGCGCAGGTGGACGCCTGCCAGGTCGTAGGCCTCGGCCAGTCCCGCGTAGAGTCCGGCCACCGTGTGCGGGCCCGCCTCCTGGTGGGCGGCGGGCTGGGTCGGGCGGGCCGGTGAGCAGGGGCGCGAGACCATCGCGTGCAGCCGGGCGAAGGCGAGCACCTGGCCGGGCCGGGGCGCGTCGGGGATCTGCGGCACGGCCGCGTCGAGGAAGGCGGCGGACGCCTTCGCGGGCATCCGGGCGGGCAGCCAGCCGCGCCAGAACCGGGCCAGCGCGTCGGTGCTGGGCGGGCTGCCGAGCGAGCCGACCAGGCGCAGCGTCGCGGCGCGCTCGACGGGCGGGCTCTCCTGCACGAGCCGGAGGGCGGCCTCCTGCCAGTGCAGGGCTCTCAACTGGCCGCCCAGGGTGGCCAGTCGGCCCGCGACCGCGTCCGCGAAGGCGGAGCCGGAGTCCGCGAAGGCGGAGCCGGAGTCCGCGAAGGCGGAGCCGGAGTCCGCGAGGGCGGAGTCCGCGGCGTCCGGGTCGCGGTCCTCGGCCCCGGCGCCCGCCTCCAGCACCTCGTGGATGCGGGGCAGGGCGAGCCCGAGGCCGCGCAGGGTCCGGACGAGGCGCAACCGCTCGAGCGCCTCCGGGCCGAACCGGCGGTGGCCGCCGCCGCTGCGTTCACGTTCGGGCAGCAGCCCGCGGTCGCAGTAGAACCGCACCGTCTTGACCGTGGTGTCCGCGCGCTCGGCGAGCTCCCCGATGCTCCACCGGCCGTCGTCCTGGTCCCGCACTTGAACCTCCCTCAGGGGGAGTTCCTAACCTACCCGCGGCCGGGACCGGAGTGCGGTCCCGCAGTCGGTCGGACGCGCGAGCGGGGAGAGTGGCATGAGTGGCATGAGTGTGTTCATCGTGGTCCCGGGGTTCTTCACAGGCGGTGCCGACTGGGCCGAGGTGGCCGGACACCTCGCGCGGGCCGGCGCCCGGACGCAGGTCGTCGAGCTGCCCGCGCCCGGCGCCGGCCCTGTCGGGCTGAGCGCGCACATCGAGCGGGTCGTGGCGGCCGTGGACGGGGCGGGCACCCCCGGCGCGCGCGACATCGTGCTCGTCGGGCACGACTACGGCGTCTATCCGGCGCAGGGCGCAGCCGACCTGCGGGCGGAGCGCATCGCCCGCGTGGTGTACATCGACGCGCCGGTCCCGGGCGACGGAACCCCGGCGCTGTCCGCCGTCCCCGACCAGGGCCTGCGGGCGGACCTGATGCGGGACAGCGCGACCGGCGGGGACGCGGCGCACGCGGTGCCCGTGCCGGAGCCCGGTCAGTGGCAGTACTGGGGCAGCACGTACGGCCTGCCGGACGCGGCGCTCGACCGGCTCGGCGCGGCGGCCTCACCGCATCCGGTGGCCACGCTGACCGAGCCCCTGAAGCTGTCGGGCGCGGCGGCCGGACTGCCGACCACCGGCGTGCTGTGCCACTACAACGGCGCGTCGATCGAGTCCGTGCGGATGCTGGTCCGCATCGGCGACCCGATGCTCGGCGCGCTGGTGCGCCCGGACGTGACGTTCTTCGAACTGCCCACCGGGCACTGGCCGATGCTGTCCTGCCCCGACCTGCTGGCACGGACCCTGCTCGACGCGGCGGCCGGCGGGGGCGAGAGCCTGGCCGCGCCCGCGGCGGCCGAGGCGCAGGAGCAGGGCCCGGGCACCTTCCTGCTCGACGTCCCGGCGCTGCCGCGCGAGCGCCACGGAACGCTGGACCTGTACCTGCCCGAGGAGGGGTCCGACGCCGAACGGCCGCTCCCCGCCGTGCTGTTCGTGCACGGCGGGCCGGTGCCGGCGGGCGTGGAGCCGACGCCGCGCGACTGGCCGGCTCTCGTCGGGTACGCCCGGTACGCGGCCTCGCGCGGCGTCGTCGGGGCCACGCTCGACCACGGACTGCACGACGTGAGCGCGTACCCGGTGGCGGCCGGGGACCTGGCCGCGGCCGTGCGGGCGCTGCGCGCGGACCCGCGGGTGGACGAGGAGCGGATCGCCCTGTGGTTCCTGTCCGCGAGCGGTCCGCTCACCGCGGAGTGGCTCGACGGGCCGCCGGACTGGCTGCGCTGCCTGGTCGCCTGCTACCCGGTGATGGCGCCGCTGCCGATCTGGGGCGTCCCCGCGGGCCGCTTCCGGCCGGCGGACTCGGCCCGCGCGATGGGCGCGCTGCCCGTGGTCGTCGTCCGGCCCGAGCGGGAGCAGCCGGTGATCGCGGAGACCGTGGACCGATTCCTGCACGCGGTGGCGCAGGTGCCCGGCGCGGTCGTGGAGGTGGTCGACGTCCCGGGTGCGCGGCACGGGTTCGAGACGCTCGATCACACGGAGGAGGCCCGGGACGCCGTGCGTCTCACGATGACCTACGTCCTCGATCGGTTCGCGCGGGCGCGTGAGGAGGACGTGCGCGGGGGTGCCGTCGGCTGACATCAGTGCGAGCGGCCCGCGACCGAAGTCGCGGGGCCGCTCCGCACTCCCCCTCAGCGGTCCGTCTCCGGAGCTGTACTCAGACCCTAGGACGGGGAGCGGCCCGCGCTCCAGGTGCACGGTGCTCGACTTCGGGCCCGGATCGTGCACGCTGCTCAAGCGGCCCGCGAGGCGGTGATCTGGAGGGCGTGGACCACCTCGTGGATGCCGCTGCCGAGCGTGAGCAGGTCGAGGCCCAGCTCGGACTCGGCGGCACGCAGGTGGGCGCGGACGGTGTTGCGGCTGATGCCCAGGAGGCGGGCCGCCTGCTGCGCGTCGGCGTTCTCCGCGACCCAGGCCTCGAGGGTGCGCCGGTTCCGCTCCGCGAGCGGGCGCAGGCGGGTGCGGGCCCAGGCCGCGGCGCGCTCGGAGCGGAAGAGGTCGCCGAGGGCGACCGGCTCGCCGTCGGCGTCGTCGGCGGGACGGGCGGTGGCGGCGCCGTCGAGGGCGAGCGCGAGGTGGACCGCGGCGCGGACGCGGATGTCGCCGAGGTCGACGGCGAGGACGCTCTCGACGCGTCTGATGTGGGCGGCGACCGTGTTGCGGCTCATGTCGAGGAGCTTGGCGACGCCGGTGCGCGGCATCCACAGGGCGAGCCGGGCGATGTCGACGCTGATCCGCGGCGCCTGTTCGAGGGGCTGGAGGAAGGTGCGGGCCCAGCCGAGGGCGGCGGCCTGGGGCAGGACGCCCTCCAACGGGGTCCTGCCGTGGTAGTGCGCGACCCGGTCGGGGACGGTGCGGGCGGCCGAGAGGGCGTGGGCGGCCTGGGTGTAGGCGGCGGCGGTCTCGGTGAGGGGGTGGGCGTCGCTGACCCCGAGGGCGTACGGGGTGTTCTCCTCGACGAGCCGGTGCAGGTCCGCGGCGCGGCTCGGCCGCGGGGACTGCGGGGCCGTGGCCTCCCCGTCCGGTCCGTCGTCGGCTATCAGGCAGATCAGGTGCTCCTTGAACACGGGGCACTGCACGATCAGGTCGGGGCCGTGGTAGCCGGAGGGGTCCTGCATGGCGTGCACGATGCGCTCGCGGTCGGCGGGCAGGCAGTGCAGGAGGTGCAGGCGCAGCCGGCCGGCCTCGAGGATCGGCGGGACCGCGCCGGTGGTCATCCGGCGGGCGAGGAGCGCGTCGCCGGACAGCAGTGCCTGAAGCACCGCGAACCGCACCTGGTGGGCCTTGGCCTGGTAGCCGCGCCGGGTGCGGTCGACGTCACCGGCCCGGTGGAGCAGTGCGAGGACGCCCGCGGCGTGGGCGAGCGCGGCGGAGGCGTGCGGGGGCGGTTCCGCGTCGGACACGGCCACCAGGACCGGGCGCGGCGCGAACGGCCCGAGCGCCTCGAGGCGCACGTACCGGCCCGCGGCCTGGGTGGCCGCGGTGTCGAGCGAGCCCGCGCTCAGGCGGGACAGCAGGGCGGCGAGCGGTTCCAGGTCGTCGTGCGGGAAGCCCGCCGTCGCCGTGTCGACGCGGCCGGTGGCGCCGTCGACGAGGGCGGTGTGGGTGCCGGTGTGGCGGTGCAGCCAGTTGAGGATGCGGCGCGGGTCGGGGGCCGTGTCGCCGCGGGCCGCCTGACGGTGCAGCTCGCGCAGCAGGGCGTCGAGCCCTTCGTCGGCCGCCCTGCCGTCCGGCCCGTGTGCACCGGTGTCACCCATGGTCCCGCTGTCCTCTCGGTCGTCGTCCGGGGCCGTCCCGGGCGGCCTCGTGGGAGGCCGTGCCCAGGATGCCAGGATGACGTGCGGCGACGCCCGGGCCGGGTCACAGGCTCCGCAGGAAGTCCAGGACGACCGTGTTGAAGCGCTCGGGCTGTTCGAGATTGGTGTAGTGGCCCGAGCCGTCGAACGTGACGGAGCGGCCGTCGGGGACGGCGCGCACGAGGCGGTCGGCCGCGGCGGTCAGCTCCTCCGGTTCGAGCGAGCCGTTGAGCGCGAGCACGGGTACGTCGATCTTCGGGACACGGGACCAGGTCCCGGTCATCGGGGTGAACAGGTCGGGCTCGCCGGGACGGTGCTTGGACAGCGTGTGCAGGGCCATGTCGCGCAGACGGCGCAGGAGCGCGGGGTCCATGTCGTCCGCCGAGCGCGAGGGGCCGGGGAGCACCCGCAGGAACGCGGCGAGCCAGCCCTCGACGTCCCCCGCCGCCATCGTGCGGGCGTATTCGGCGGACAGGTCCTGGTACCAGGGGTCCGTGTACTGGAAGTCGCTGGTGGCCGCGCCGCAGACGACGACGGCACGGACCAGCTCCGGGTACTCGACCACGGTGTCGGTGGCGATGCCGCCGCCA
>NZ_WWIA01000168.1 GCF_009870065.1 Streptomyces sp. SID5785
GAGTGGGTGCCGGGGCCGTAGAAGTGCGTGGTCACGTGGCGGGCCCCGGCGCGGTGCAGGGCTCCGGCGAGGGCCTGGTTCTGCCGCGCGAAGTCCGTCTCGACGTCACTGGTGGCGCCCGGCGGGTCGAGCGGGCCCGCCGTGCCGTCGCCGCAGGACAGGTACAACGGCAGGTGCCTCAGCCTGCGGGCCAGGTAGTAGGGGTCGTGTGCCTGCCAGATCGCGCGCTGGGCGACCGGGTCGCCCCACACGCGCAGCGGGTCGTCCCCCTGTCCGGCGAAGTACCCCATGATCCGCCGGGCGGAGGAGTCGTCGAACAGCGGGTGCACGGAGCCGGAGAACGCGGCGGCCGCACGGAACATGCCGGGGTGGCGTGCCGCGTAGAGCAGCGCGCCCTGGCCTCCCATGGACAGTCCGGCGACGACGCGGTCGCTGCCCGCGCCCCAGTCGCGTTCGAGGAGTCGGCGCAACTCCTGGGTGTGGAAGGTCTCCCAGGCCGGGTCGCCGCCCTCGCCGCCGTTCCACCAGTCGCTGTACCAGCCGTTCCAGCCACCTTCGGGCATGACGACGAGTGTGCCGCGCAGGCTGTCGGTGGTGGCGACGTCGGTCTGGGCGGTCCACGAGGTGTAGTCGCCGCAGCAGCCGTGCAGCAGCCAGAGGGTGGGCCAGTGCCGGCCGCGGTCGGCCGGGTTCCAGCCGTCGGGGGTGAGCAGGCGCACGGTGACGGTGCGGCCGCCGAGGGCGGGTGAGCGCACGGACAGATCGACCTGGCGCTCGGCGACCCGGGTGACGGCGACGACCTCGGCCCCGCGGGCCGGAGCGGCGAGCGCCGGGACGGGGGCGAGCAGACACAGGAGGGCGACGAGCACGAGGACGCAGCGTCTCGCGCGGCGGGCGGGTGCGGTTTTGGTCATGGCGGCTCCCGGTGGCTGGGTGGTGGCGGCGGGGTCAGGGCAGGATCAACAGGGCGTCGCCGACGGGGCGTTCGCCGGTCGCGTCGGAGGGCTTGTTGATCACCGCGCCGTCGGTGACCATCGTGGTCGAACCGCCGCCGTCGAGGTTCACGGCGTCGCGCAGCCCGAGCGCGCGGGCCACGTCCGCGGCCTCCGGGACCGACAGGCCGAGGGAGTCGGTGGCGCGTCCGTCCGCGGTGACCAGGACCGTGCGGCCGGCGGCGTCCACCCCGGCGAGCGTGCGGGGGTTGCGCTTGTGGACCCAGCCGTAGTCAAAGCTCGGGTTGTCCTCCTGGATCATCCCGTCGGCCGCCGCGGTGACGTGCACGCGTCCGTCGCGGACGAGTTCGGGGCCGCCGTTCAGCACGCTGGTGCCGGGGGCGGGACGGAAGGCCCTGCCGTGCGCGTCGCGCAGCCCGGTGCGTACGCGCAGCCGCTGTCCGGGGGCCGCGAGGGCCCGCAGGTCGTCGACGAGGTCGCCGGTGGCCTGCACGGAGCTGCCGCCGTCGGGAAGCGGTCCGCCGCGCGGGTCGCGGACCTCGGTGACGCGTCCGTGCCGGTCGAGGACCGCCTCCGCGCCCGGCCCCGAGGGGGTGCGGGCGCCGAACTCCCGCGTGAAGGCGACCAGTTCGTCCGGGTCGGTGCAGGTCACGTCGTGCCGAGGGTGCGCGGTGGGGCGGTCGTCGGCGCTACCACCGCAGTTGCGGATCAGTCCGGGCACGCGGTCGACGCCGTCCAGCGGCAGGGTGCCGTGGCGGCCCTCGGCGCGGCCCTGCCAGGTCAGCCGGGTGATCTCGCTGCGCCGCCCCGAGTCGTGCACGACCAGCGCGGGGCGTCCGCCCACGGGTTCGCTGAGCAGCCGCCCGTCGTAGACGCCGACCCCGGCCGGGTCCCCGGGTGCGCCCGCGCGCGCGTCCAGGACGAAGAAGCCCGCGTTGACACCGGCGGTGGCGCCGGCGGCCGCGGCGAGCGCACTGGTCGTCTCGCGCTGCTCCAGGTCGGGACCGTACGAGGCCCGGAGCGTGCCCCGGAAGCGGTGCGGGTCGATCGTCAGCACGTCGATCCGCCAGGGGCCGCGGTCCCCGGCGTTCCCGTCCCAGCCGGTGTAGACGGCCGAGCCGGTGAATCCGGCGGCGCGCAACCGGGTGCGTTCCGCGTCCGCGGCGGCCTGTCCGTCGAAGGAGCCGACCCGCACGCGCCAGCCGAGGGTGCCCGCGGGGCGGTCGGCGAGGGCCACCGTCCTGATCCGCTCGGCCCGTGCGTCGAAGCCGTGCTCCCGCAGACCGGCGACCAGCAGATCGGCGCTGTCACGGTCGTTGACGGCGCTGGGCGGTGCGTCCGGGTCCGGTGAACCGGGACCGCCGGGGATCGACACCTCGACGGTCCACGGCAGGGCGGCGGCGTCGGCGCCGCGCACGATGCGGGTGAGGGTCACGCCGGGCTGGAGCGTACGCGTCGTCCGGGTCTCGGTGAGGCCGGGGGCCCCGAGCGGCAGGCCCTCGGAGGCGTGCGGGACGTCCCCGCGGGCCGGCCGGGAGGCGGAGGCGCTCGGGGCGGTGAGCGCTCCGAGCAGTGCCATGGCCGAGAGTGCGGTGCAGGCGCCGAGCAGTCGTCTCTTCACGTCTCCCCCTCGAACGGAACGCGGCCCCGGCACACGGTGGCGGGGCCCCGCCGCCCGCGTCAAGGCATGTGCACATCACGGCCGTTGCGGTTCACGCGCTGTTCGCCGGGCCGCCGCGTCGAGCAGCCGCCGTCGCTGTGCCGGGTCGCTCGCCGCGGCCACGGCGGCGAGTGCGAGGGCGCGGGCCGCGTCGAGCACGGCCGAGTCGGCACCGGGGCTCGTGCCGTACGCCGCGAACTCGGCCGTGTGCTGCTTCGCGCCCGCCGTGTCGTAGCCGATCGTCGGGTGGATGGACGGCACGAGCCGCGACACGTTGCCCATGTCCGTGGACGCCATCGTCTCGCCGTGCCGGGAGCGTGGTGCGCGGCCGAGCGAGCGGGCCGCCGCCGCGTAGGCGTCGGTGAGGAACGGGTCCTGCCGGAGCTCGGCGAAGTCCCTTCCGTGCGGCTCCAGTTCGAGCCGGGCACCGGCCGCGAGGGCGCCGGCCTCGAGGCACGCGCGGACCCGGTCGCGGACGACGGTGAGCTGTTCGAGGTCGGGCGCGCGAACCTCGTAGCGGGCGCGGGCCAGGTCGGGGATGACGTTGACGGCTCCGCCGCCGTGTGTGACGACGCCGTGCACGAGGGAGCCGGGGGGCAGCTGCTGGCGCAGCAGGCCGATCGCGGTCTGGGCGACGGTCAGGGCGTCCAGGGCGTTGACCCCTTCCCACGGGGCGAGCGCGGCGTGCGCGGGGCGGCCGTGGAAGGCCACGTCCCACGCCCCGACCGCGAGCGAGGAGGCACCGACACTGTCGTCGGGGGCGGCGTGCGCCATCATCGCGACGGCGACGTCGTCGAAGACGCCCGCGTCGAGGAGCAGCACCTTGCCGCCGATGTCCTCCTCGGCCGGGGTGCCGACGAGCCGGACCGTCAGCCCGAGCCGGTCCGCGACGGCGGCGAGGCCGAGGGCGGCGCCGACGGACGCGGCGCCGTTCACGTTGTGCCCGCAGGCGTGTCCGAGGCCGGGCAGCGCGTCGTACTCCGCGCAGAGCGCGACGACGAGGTCGCCGCTGCCGTACGAGGCCTGGAGCGCGGTCGGCAGTCCGGCGAGCGAGCGGGTGACGGTGAAGCCGGCCGAGTCGAGCAGGTCGGCGATGCGGGCCGCCGACCGGTGCTCCTGGAGGGCCGGTTCGGCGTCGTCGTGCAGGGCGTGGCTGAGCGCCGTGAGCTGTGCGGCGTGGGTGCGGACGGCGTCGAGCACGGCGTCGCGGGCGGGGTCGAGCACGGCGTCGCGGGCGGGGTCGGCGGCGGTCATGCCGGGTCTCCGTTCGGGGTGAGGGTCGCGGTGCGGTCCGGCAGCGGGGCGGCCGCCGGGGTGCTGCTGCCGCGGTAGACGAGGGCGGTGGCCGCGCCGAGCAGGGCGACGCCGGCGCAGGCGCCCCAGCTCCACAGGAAGCCGTCGAGCGCGATGTGGTGGCCCGCCCGGTGTGCGGCGAACAGGGCGCCGATGACGGCGGCGCCGATCGCGGCGCCCAGGGACAGGGCGAGTTCGTTGAGGCCGACGGCGAGGGCGGTCTGGTGCGCCGGCACGATCTCGGCGGACAGGGTCCGGGTGATGGACTCGAACAGACCGGTGGCCAGTCCGACCAGGAGCGCACAGGCCACGTACTGGGGCAGTGTGGCGTGGAAGAGGATCATCCCGAGGAAGCCGAGGGCGATCAGGCCGCCACCCAGGCCGAGGACCACGCGGTCGTCCGTGCGGCGGGCGAGCCACGGCGTCGCGGTCGACCCGGCGAAACCCGCGACGACCATGGCGAGGGACACCGTGGCGATGGTCTGCGGGCCGAGTCCCATGCCGTAACCGGTCGTGTCGGGATCGGCGCCCAGGAACAGGGCGTTGGCGCCGAGGAAGCCGATCGTGCCGAAGGACGCGCAGAAGGTGTGGGCGCTGACGACGGCGAGGCGGCGCTCGCCGAGCATCCGGACGTTGACCAGGGGGTGGGCGGCGCGCCGCTCGACCCGGACCCAGGCCGCGAGGACGAGGACGGCACCCGCGCCGAGGCCGAGGGTGCGGGGTGCGGCCCAGCCCCATGTGCCGCCCTGGGCGAGGACCAGCACGAGCGCGGTCAGACCCACCGTGAGCAGGGTGGCCGCGCCGTAGTGGAAGCGTCCGCCGCGGGGTCCGTCGCTGTCCGGCAGCGCGAGCCCCGCCGCGACGGCGAGTACGGCGACCGGGACGGCGGTCCACAGGCCGGCGACGGCGTGCCCCTCGCTGAGCGCGCCGGCGACGAGTCCGCCGACGCCGATGGCGATGAGGAGGGAGCCGACGAGCAGGGACATGCCGGTGCGGCCGCGCTCGGGGGCACGCGAGCGCAGGATGCCCGCGAGCAGCGGGAAGAACCCGACGACGGCTCCCTGGAGCACCATGCCGACCGCGAGCGTCACCGGTGTGGGGCGCAGCGCCATCAGCAGGGATCCCGCGGCGACCATGCCCAGCGCCACACGCAGCAGCCTGCGGTGGCCGTGCAGGTCGCCGAGGCGCGACAGCAGCGGGGTGAGCACGGCGAAGGCCGCCTGCGCCAGCAGGTAGAGGTTGTTCTGTCCGACCCCGTCGATGCCGAGCCGGGCTCCCAGCTCGGGCAGCAGGGGCGTGAGGTAGCCCTGGACGACGCCGCTGAACACGACGACGACGGCCATGGCGGCGAGCATGCCGCGCCCCGTGCCGACGCGGCCGACCGCGCCCGCTGGTGGGATCACCGGGACTGAGTTCACCGTGCACACCCTCTCTGGTGGCCTGAACCGAAAGTGCTGGCTACTGTGCTCGCCACGGCCGAAGCGGCCCGGAAACTCGAAGGAATCGTGCACGGCGAGGGCGGCATATGCGAGAAACGGTCATCAGCGAGCTGGATCTCGCCCTGGTGAACGCGCTGCAACTGCGTCCCCGGGCCGCCTGGGCCGAGCTCGCCACCGCGCTCGGGGTCACCGCGAGCACGCTGGCCCGGCGCTGGGACCGGCTGTCGGACGAGGGGCTCGCCTGGGTGTCGGCCACACCGGGCCGGGAGTTCTCCCGCACCCGGTGCTCCGCGTTCGTCCTGGTGCGCTGCCGCCCCGGCACCCGGAGGCGACTGGCCGAGCGGCTGTGCTCCTTCGAGGAGGCCGCGACGATCGAGCTGACCGCGCCGGGCAGCGCCGACCTTCTCCTCGACGTGCTGGCACCCGATCTTCCGGCGCTCGGCCGCTTCCTCACCGAGGACCTCGAACCGCTGCCCGACCTGGTGTCCGTCGACTGTCTCTTCGCGACGTCGCTCTACGTGGAGGGGAGCAGGTGGCGGCTGCGCTCCCTCGACCCGGCCCAGCTCACCGCGCTGGGCGCGGGCGGACCCGGCGGCCCGGAGGCCGTCCCCACGACCGGGCTGGACGCGGTGGACCGCGCACTGCTCGACGCCCTCGTGCGTGACGGGCGGCTCGGCCTGGCCGCGCTGGCCGCGCGGGCGGACAGCAGCCCCGCGACGGTGCGGCGACGGCTGCGGCGTCTGACCGACTCCGGGGTGCTCACCTTCCGCTGCGATCTCGCCGACCCGCTCGCGGGCCGTCCGGTGCCCGTCTCGCTCCTGGGGCGGGCTCCGGCGCGCGACACGGCGGCCGTGCACCGCACGCTCGCGGCGCTGCCCGAGTGCCGTCTCGTCGCGGCTGTCACGGGCGCGGCGAACATCTTCACCACGCTGTGGGTCCACGACCTCGGCGACATCCAGCGCCGCGAGACGGCGCTGTGCGCGCGCCTGCCGTCCCTGACGGTCACGGACCGCATCGTGGGGCTGCGCACGGTCAAGCGGATGGGTCATCTCCTGGCCGAGGACGGCCGTCGCACCGGGGTCCGCCCGATCCGTCCCTGGTAGGCGCGGCCCGGCTCACGGCTCCAGGATCATGAGGCTCCCCGGGTCGGGGTGCGGGGCGAACCCGGCGCGTGCGTAGACCTCGTGGGCGTCACGCGTGCTGAGCAGGACCCGCTTCAGCCCGTACGGGGCGAGGTGGTCGCGCACGGACGCGGCGAGCCAGGTGCCGAGTCCGGCACCGCGGTGGCCGGGGCTGACGTAGACGTCGCAGAGCCAGGCGAAGGTGGCGTGATCGGTGACGACGCGCGCGTACGCGATCTGGACGCCGTCCGCGTCGCACACGGTGAAGTTCACGGAGTTCCGCGCCGCCAGGGCGACCTTCTCGCGGCTGCGCCCGAGCGCCCAGAACGCGTCGGTGGAGAGCCAGTGGTGCACGAGGTCGAGGTCGACCAGAGCGGGGTCGGTGGAGAGCGTGCAGCCGTCGTCCCTGGTGTCGGTGGTCGCGGTCATGAGCCGCAGCATAGCCAGCACGCTTGGCTTTCCCAAGTAATTACTTGGCTTTCCCAAGTTGATGCTGGGTTCGCCGGCCGGAGCCGGGCGGCCCTCGGGCGTTCCGGGAACGCCGACCGCGTCAGCTCGCCTCGTCGAACGGCGTGATCCTGCGGTACGCCGCCCTGGCGTGCACGACCCGGGCGGTCGCCGTGCCCAGGATCGTCGCGCACAGCAGACAGGCCATCCACCCAGGATCGCGGTGGCCGGCCCAGGAGAGCTCACCGGCGGGCTCGGTGCCGAGGACGTTGAGGCAGATCCAGCAGAGCAGCGCCGTGCCGGGCGCGGCCGCGAACCTGCCCCTGCTGCCGAGGAGCGCGGCGAGCAGGGAGAGGGTGACCAGGGCGAAGCCGGTGCGGTCGAGCATGCCGCACACATCCAGGAGGATCACCAGCACGAACGCGGCCGCGTACGCGACGGTCCAGATCAGCGGCGTCGCCCAGGGGTCGGGGACCTGCCGCACCCCACGGCTCATCCAGCGCCACTCCACCATCATGGGCTCCCTCCCGCGCACCGCGTCGATCCAGGCTCGGCCCCGCTCGCGCGGCCGCCGCCCCTCAGGAACGCTACCGCTCCCCCGGAGCTTCCCCGGCGCCGGGCGGCGACCGCGGCCAGCGGCGGACCCGGTGCCGGGTCCGCTCCGGCGGTCGCCGACGGCCCGCGCGATGCGGAGAGTACCGCCGAGTAGGATCACGCTCGTCCGGTCGCCCCGCCCCGCCGGACGAGCGTCCCGCCCCGAACCGTGGAGAGTGCCGTGCCCGCAGCCCATCGCATCCAAGTCGGTTCCCTCGTCCCGGACTTCACCCTGCTTGACGAGACCGGCACGCCGACCTCGCTGAGCACGCTGCTGGCCGACGGGCCGGTCGTGGTGTTCTTCTACCCGGCGGCGATGACGCCGGGCTGCACGGCGGAGGCCTGCCACTTCCGTGACCTGGCGGCCGAGTTCGCCGCCGTGGGCGCCCGCCCGGTCGGGATCAGCGCCGACGCGGTCGAGCGGCAGGCCGAGTTCGCGGGGAAGCACACGCTCGGGTTCCCGCTGCTCTCCGACCCGGAGGGCGAGGTGCGCGGCCTCTTCGGCGTCGCCCGCGGCTTCGGACCGCTGCCCACCAAGCGCGCCACGTTCGTCATCGGCACCGACCGACGGGTGCTCGAGGTCGTGCGCAGCGAGTTCCGGATGAGCACACACGCGGACCGCGCGCTGGAGACCCTGCGCGCGGCCCGCTGACGGACGGCGGTACGGCTACTTCCTGTTGCGGACCAGCAGATAGAGGAAGTAGGGCGTGCCGATCGCGGCCGTCATGAGTCCGGCGCCGAGCTGGGCCGGCGCGATCACCGTGCGGCCCAGCAGGTCGGCGCACGTCACCAGGGTCGCGCCGAGCATCATCGCGACGGGCAGCACCCGCACGTGGCGCCGGCCGACGAGGGCGCGGGCCGCATGCGGGGCGATCAGCCCGACGAACCCGATGGTGCCCGCGGCGGCGACGGCCGTGGCACTCAGCAGCACCGCGAGGACGAGGAAGCCGAGACGGCCGCGCCCCAGGTCCATGCCGAGCAGCCGTGGGGTGTCCGCGTCGAGCGAGACGAGGTCGAGCTCGCGCCGCCGGGCCACGGCGACGACGGCGCCGATCACCAGGACGACCGCCACCGGCAGGACGTCGGCCTCGGTGCGCCCGTACGTCGAACCGGACAGCCAGATCAGGGCCTTGGTCGCGCTGAACCGGTCGGTGAGCACGATGAGCAGGCTGATCAGGGCCGCCGTGGCGGTGGAGACGCCGATGCCGACGAGCACGAGCCGGTTCTGCGGGAACCCGCCCTTGGCGGCGAGGCCGAACACGACGCCGGAACTGACCCCGGCTCCGGCGAAGGCGGCCCCGGCGATCGCCCAGGCCGGGGCGCCGGGCGCCGTGGTGACGAGCAGCACGGCGCCGAGCGCGGCGCCGCCGGACACGCCGAGGACGCCGGGTTCGGCGAGCGGGTTGCGGGTGACGGACTGCACGAGGGTGCCGGCGAGCGCGAGCGCGGCGCCCGCACAGAGCGCGGCGAGCACGCGGGGGACGCGGGTGTCGAGGACGAAGGTGATCGCCTGACCGGCCTGGCCGCGCGCCCAGTTGGTGACGTCGCCGAGCAGCAGCGTGCTGTCGCCGACGAGGACCCCGGCGACGGTCACGCCGGCCAGCACGGCGGCCAGGACGACGACGGTGGCGGTGAACGCGGCGCGGCTCGGGATCCGCAGCCGGTCCGGCGCCGCGGCCGCGTCCCCGTCGCGGACGCGCAGCGCCATGACGACGAGGAAGACCGCGCCGACGAGGCTGGTGACGACGCCGGTCGGCACGGTGACCGCGGTCTCGGCCGAGGTCACCGCGCGCAGCGCGACGTCGGAGCCGAGCACGAGTGCGGCGCCGGTCAGACCGGCGACGGGGATGCGGTGACGGTGCCGGGTGAACGCGCGCACCCGGCGGGACAGCAGCCGGGCCAGCGCGGGCGCGCACAATCCGACGAAGCCGATGGGGCCCGCGAGGGTGACCGCGGCGGCGGAGAGCAGCGCGGCCAGGGCGACGGCGGTGAAGCGGGTGCCGCGCACCGGGACGCCGAGCCCGCGCGCCGCGTCGTCCCCGAGGGCCAGCGCGTCGATGCGGCGGGCCAGCAGGAGGAGTCCCGCGAAGGCGGCGAGGACGACGGGCGCCATCCGGGTCACGCCGTCGAAGCCGTTCTGGCTGATGCTGCCCTGGCCCCACTGGTAGAGCCCGTCGGTCTGTTCGGGGAACAGCAGCTGGAGCGCCTCGGTGAGGGCGTTGAGCCCGAGCATGAGGGCGCTGCCCGCGAGGACCAGCCGGACACTGCCCGCGCCGCGCCCGGCGAGGCCGAGCACGACGGCGGCCGCGGCGAGGCCGCCCACGAAGGCGGCGCCGGACGAGGCGAGCAGCGGCACGCTGATCCCGGTGACCGTGAGAACGCCGATCGCCAGGTAGGACCCGGCGTTGACGGCCAGCGTGTCGGGTGCGGCCAGGACGTTGCGGCTGACGGCCTGGAGCACGGCGCCGGCCGCGCCGAGGGCCACGCCGACAAGAATGCCCGCGACCATGCGCGGCAGCCGGGAGGCGACGACGACGGACGCATCGCCCTCCCCGGCCCGTCCGACGAGCGCCCGCCAGACCTCGCCGGGTCCGACGGACGCGGTGCCCTGGGTGATGTCGACGACGGCGAGCGCGGCGACCAGGAGCACGAGCCCGGCCGTCACCGCGACCGCGCCCGTCAGGGACGCGGCCGTACGCTCCGGCCGGGCGGTGGTGGGTGCGGTGACGGCCACGGCGCTACTTCGTCAGGGACGCGACGACGGCGTCGATGTACTGCTCCATCGACTTGGGGCCGCCGAACATCCAGATGCCGTCGTCGAGCCGGTGCACGTCGCCCGACTTGACGAAGGCGAGGGAGTTCCAGACGGCGTTGTCGGCGAGTTCGTTGGTGAACACGTTGGAGCTCTTGTCGTCCTTGTTGCCGATGTAGGCGAACTGGACGTCCTTGCCGAGGCCGGTGAGGCCCTCGACGTCGGTGTTCGCGAGGCCGTAGTCCTTGTCGCCCTTCTGCTTCCAGGCGTTCTTCAGGCCGAGGTCCTCGTTGACGGCGCCGATGAGGGAGCCGCTCGTGTAGGCGCGCAGGGTGACCTGGTTGGAGGCGGCGTAGCCGTCGGCGAACGCGATCTCGCTGCCGTCCCTGCCGGCGTCGGCGATCGCCTTCCTGCCCTCGGCGAGCTTGGCCTCGTACTCCTTGTGGAGCGTCTTGGCCGCGTCCTCGGTGCCGGTGGCCTTGGCGATGACGTCGACGGTGTCCATCATCTGGCCGACCTGGTCCGCGGCGTCGGCGGAGCGCACCTGGAGGACCGGGGCGATCTTCTTCATCTGTTTGACCGCGGACGCCGACAGGTCGGTGGTGGTGACGATGAGGTCGGGGGTGAGCCCGGCGAGGGTGTCCATGCTCGGCTCGCCGCGGGTGCCGATGTCCTTCGGCGCCTTCTTCAGCGGGGCGGCGGTGTCCCAGGCCGTGTAGCCCTTGACATCGGCGACGCCCACGGGATCGACGCCGAGGCTGACGAGGGACTCGACGACGTTCCACTCGGTGCCGACGACCTTGGTGGCGGGGCGGTCGAGAGTGACCTTCGCGCCGCCCGCGTCGGTGAGCGTGATCTTCTGCGACTTCGCGTCGGCCGAGTCCTTCGCGGGCTCGGAGCTGCCGCAGGCGGACAGGAGGAGGGCCGCGGTGACGGCGGTGGCCGCGGCGACGAGGGAGCGTCTCATGACGACGTGTGGAGCCTTTCGCTTCTGCTGTGGTGACGGCCTATCGCGCGAGTGCGCAGCCGGCCGGTGAGGGGGTCGGTGTCGACGTCGATGCGGATGCCGTACGTCTCGGAGAGCAGTTCGGGCCGCAGGACGTCCTCGGGGTCGCCCTCGGCGACGATGCGCCCCGCGTGCAGCAGGGCGATCCGGTCGGCGACGGCGGCGGCCTGGTCGAGGTCGTGCAGGACGACGCCGACGGCGATGCCGCCGTCGTCGGCCAGGTCGCGCATGAGGTCGAGGAGTTCGATCTGGTAGCGCAGGTCCAGGTAGGTGGTCGGCTCGTCGAGGAGCAGGACGCCGGTCTCCTGGGCGAGGCAGCCGGCGAGCCAGACGCGCTGGAGCTGGCCGCCGGAAAGCTGGTCGACGCCGCGGTCGGCGAGGCCGTCGACCCCGGTCAGGGCCAGCACCCGGTCGACGACGGCGGTGCCCTCGGGGTCGGTCTGTCCCCAGCGCCCCCGGTAGGGGTAGCGGCCGAACTCGACGACGTCGCGCACCGTCAGGCCGCCGGGGGTGGGCCGCGACTGTGTCAGCAGGGCGACCCTCCGGGCGAACTGACGGGACGTGAGGCCGAAGCCGTCCGCGGCGTCGGCCGTGCCGGAGTCGAGGGTCAGGGTGCCGTGCCGGGGCCGCTGGAGCCGGGCCACCGTGCGCAGCAACGTGGACTTGCCACTGCCGTTGGGGCCGACGAGGGCGGTCACTTCACCGGGCTTCAGGACGAGGGCCGCGTCGTGCACGACGTCGACGCCGTCGTACGACACGGTCACGTGCGCGGCCGACAGTTCGTGACCGCGCGGACGTGGGGCGCTGCCTGCGCGTTCACCAGATCTCACGCGCCGAAGGTTAGCCTAACCTAACCGCACACGGAACCCGGGGTCCGATGAGCTCCTTGCCACCGAGGCACGTAATTGAAGTTTCATTCAACATTTTGTTTATGATCGCGGAACCCTGCCACCCGTCGGAGATCCGCATGCCCACGCCCCCGTCCGCCACGCCGCGCCCGCACCCCCTGCACGTCCTGCGCACCACCGCCTTCGCGATCGGTGCCCTGCTGATCCTCGTGGGCGTCGGGGTCCTGCTCCACCAGCCGCTCCTCATCCCGCCGCTGGCCGCGAGCGCCGCCCTGGTGCACGGGGCACCCGGACTGCCGATCTCACAGCCGCGCAACCTGCTCGGCGGCCAACTCCTGTCGGCCGCCATCGGATTCGGCACACTCGCGGCGATGGGGAGCAACGGCTGGGCCGCGGCGGTCGCCGCCGGCCTGTCGCTCGGGGCGATGATGCTCACCCACCTGTCCCACTCCCCCGCCGCGGCCACCGCCGTGATCGTGGTGCTCCAGGCGCCGCACCCGCAGACCTTCCTCCCGCTCCTGGCCCTCGGCACCGCCCTCCTGGTCGCGATCGGGCTGCTCCCGGGACGGGTCGGCGCCCACCCCGTGCGGTACCCGCTCAGCTGGTGACCTCGCGCGCGACGCGCGCCACGACGGGATTCACGCCAAACAGGGCGCGATTTCCACGCATCCTGCGCGCGTCGCGGCCGACTCGGCCCCACGGTCGCGATCGCACAGCTAACCTCCCTCTTGACCTTGGCTTGACCATTCATTGGCGTGTGCTTGACGCAGCGCCCATCGGGGAGGACCACATGTTCCGAGGTGAACAGGCCCGGCCGGCCAGAGCGCAGGACTCCATAGGCGCCCCGGCGCCCTCCTCCCGCGTCCCGTACACCCGTTCACACCCGCACATTCCGCCGGTCCGGAGGTGGGGTCCTTGCTGACCGGACCTACGCTCCGGCACGATCTGACCGCTTCCCTCGTCGTGTTCCTCGTCGCCGTGCCCCTGTGCGTGGGGGTCGCCGTCGCCTCGGGCGTCCCCGCCGAGCTCGGGCTGATCACCGGCATCGTCGGCGGACTCGTCACCGGCGCGATGCGCGGGAGCAGCCTCCAGGTGTCGGGCCCGGCAGCGGGCCTGACCGTGCTCGTGTACGAGGCGGTGGACACGTTCGGGCTGCCCGCGCTCGGTGTCGTCGTCCTCTCGGCAGGGCTGCTGCAACTCGCCATGGGCGCGCTCGGAGTCGGCCGCTGGTTCCGCGCGATCTCCGTGTCGGTCGTCGAGGGCATGCTCGCCGGCATCGGACTCGTCCTGATCGCGGGCCAGTTCTACGCGCTCGTCGCGGCCGAGGCCCCCGCATCGGGGCCCGCCAAACTGGCCGGGATCCCCGGCGCCCTGGCCGACGCGCTCGGCGACCCGCGCGCCTCGTCCTCCCTGGCGCTCGGCGGCGGCACGCTCCTGCTGCTCGTGCTGTGGCCGCGGCTGCCCCGGCGGCTGCACGTGATCCCGGGACCGCTGGCCGCCGTGGGGCTCGTCACCCTGGTGACGGTCGTGAGCTCGGCCCCGGTGGCCACCGTGCGGGTCTCGGGCCTGCTCGACGCGGTCCAGCCCCCGCCGCCCGAGGCGTTCGGGGGCCTTCTGGGACCCGAACTGCTCGGCACCGTCGTCGCGTTCACCCTGATCGCCTCGGCGGAGTCGCTGTTCAGCGCGGCGGCGGTGGACCGGATGCACGACGGGCCCCGGACCGCGTACGACAAGGAGCTGATGGCGCAGGGCGCGGGAAACACCGTGTGCGGTGTCCTCGGCGCCCTGCCCATGACGGCCGTGATCGTCCGCAGCGCCGCCAATGTGCAGGCGGGCGCACGCACCCGGGCCTCCCGCGTGCTCCACGGCGTCTGGCTGCTGCTGTTCGCCGCCGCGCTGCCCGGAGTCCTCGCCCTCATCCCGGTCCCTGCGCTCGCCGGTGTCCTCGTGCACGCGGGCGCGAAGCTCGTCCCCGTGCGGTCGATCGCCCGGCTGTGGCGCGAGCACCGCGGGGAGGCCGTGGTGCTCGGCGTCACCGCGGTGTCGATCGTGACGGTCGGGATGTTCGAAGGCGTCCTGGTCGGGCTCGGTCTGTCCGTGGCCAAGACGGCGTGGGACGCCTCGCAGGTCAAGGTCGACGTCACGGACAAGGGCGCGGGCCCCGTCCAGGCGCGGATAACGGGGAACGCGACGTTCCTGCGACTGCCCGCGATCCTCGACACCCTGGAGGCGCTGCCGCAGGACCGCCC